>NZ_JAPDCM010000001.1:428717-603609 GCF_027706125.1 Aeromonas sp. Y318-1 | reverse complement strand
TCCCTCCCTCACCGCCAAATAAAGTAAAAGGGCCTGTCGCAAGACAGGCCCTTTTACTTTATCCGGTGACGGGCGGCTCGGTTCGAGCCCTGGTTCGACAGATGGGCCGGATAGCCCATCCGGACGGCCAGAGGCTGCCCCCCGCAGGGCGAGCGCCAGGGATGGCGCGAGTAAATCCCGACCCATAGCCCATCCATATTGAAGAACCGACCTGATGGTCGGTTTTTTGCTTTGGGCGCAGCAATATCCGTGCTCGCCACCAATTGGCAAAGGCCCCGTCGCAAGATGGGGCCTTTTGTTTATCAGGAGGCGTTGTTTATCAGGATACGGTTTGTCACCTCGCAGCGACCAGCCTCAGCCGTGCGGCTCCACCACCGTCATGGTAAAGCGCAGCACGCTGTCGCCTGCGTTGCGATAGGCGTGGGGCAGGTCGGTGCGGGCCACGGCCGAACAACCCTGAGTGACGGCAAGCTCGCTCTCCCCCAACTGCAGTTGCAGGGTACCCTGCTCGACATGAAACAGTTCCACCGTGCCGGGCGGGTGGCCGTCAGAGTCAAACTGCTCGCCGGGGTACAGTTGCCAGTGCCACAGCTCGATCATGTCCGGCCCCCGGGTGCCGGCCAGCAGGCGGGCCGAGCCGCCGAGCGGGCCCTGCCACAGGGTCGGGATGGCTTGCGGCTCGATCAGGTGCACCGTCGGGGTGCTGGCCACGTCGACGATATCGGCAACCGATACCCCGAGCGCGGCGGCCAGCTTGCACAGGATGGCGATGCTGGGGTTGGCCGCCCCCTTTTCGATTTCGACCAGCATCCCCTTGCTCACCCCGGCCCGGCGCGACAGCTCATCGAGCGACAGTCGGCCCTGTTGTCTGTACTCCTTGAGCCGGCGGGAGACGGCGGCAGTGACATGCCCCACATCGGCGCCGGCATCGGTCGTTATATTGACTCTCTTGGTCATCGGTCATTATCATGAAATAAAATAGTCGATATAAGGATATTCCATGAGATCGGTACAACCGTCAATCGCTCCCGCGCTGGCGACGCTGGCCCCGGGATTTCGGGCTATCAGCATTACCCTGCAGACCGACGAGATCGTCAATCCGGCCATCGCCGCGGAGGAGCTGGCGCAGGCCTGCCAGCGGGTTCTGCACGACCCCGCGCCCTGGACCGAGGCGCATCTGGCCGCCTGGGCCGAGGTATTCAAGGGGTTTGGCGCCAAGCCCCAGCGTACTCCCTGTTCGGCGGATGCCCTGCGCAAGCGGGTGCTGCGTGATGGCGCCCTGCCGAGCATCGATCCCGTGGTGGATCTCTACAACGCCATCAGCCTCGCCTACGCCCTTCCGGTCGGCGGGGAAAACCTGGCCGCCTATGTCGGGACGCCCCGGCTGGTCATTGCCGATGGCAGCGAAGCCTTTGACACCATGAAAGAGGGAGCGCCGGCGCAGGAGTGCCCGGAGGCGGGCGAGGTGATCTGGCGCGACGATCTGGGCGTTACCTGCCGGCGCTGGAACTGGCGTCAGGGGGTGAGAACGCGCCTGGATAGCGATGCCAGACAGATGTGGTTCATTCTGGAGAGCCTGCCCGAGATGCCGCTGGCGGCGTTGCAGGAGGCCGGTGCCAGGCTGGTGGACGGGCTGCGGCGCATGATGCCTGACGCCCGCATCGAGCAGAGCCTGGTCGGCTTCGATCTTCCTTGAACCCGGCAGCAGGGGCGCCCTTGATTCCAACGCTGAGAGGAAGGGCGTTCCTGCCGCGGTATTGCAGCTCCTGTCATGAGGAGAGGCCAACTTATTGCCTGATGAGAGCATAACAGGGCCCACATTGCAGGCCCGTACCCGCTGCTCAGGCCAGCTTCAGCATCGGCATCTGTTCGCGTTTGTCGCAATGCCTGAGATGGACCCGGCTGGTCAGGCGGGTCAGCAGCTCGTAGGGGATGGTGCCTATCTTTTCGGCCACCTGTTCCACCGGCAGCCCTTCCCCCCACAGCGTCACCTCGTCTCCCACCTTGTCGCGGGCCGTCGGTCCCAGATCGACGGTGATCATGTCCATGGAAACCCGACCCACGATGGGTACCCGGCGGCCATTGATCAGCATGGGGGTTCCTTCGGGCGCCATGCGGGGGTAACCATCCCCGTAGCCCGCCGCCACCACGCCGAGGGTGGTATTTCGATCCGCCACCCAGTGTCCCCCATAGCCGACCGCCTCGCCCTGCGCGCAGGCGCGGGTGGCGATGAGCTGGCTCTTGAGGGTCATGACCGGGCGCAGGTCATGGTCGGCGGCGAGCTGACCCGTAAACGGGGAGGCGCCGTAGAGCATGAGGCCGGGCCGGATCCAGTCGCTGCGCGATGCCGGCCAGGCGAGGATGCCGGCGGAGTTGGCCATGGCCCGCTCGCCCGGCAGATGAGCAGAGAGGCGGTTGAACTCCTCAATCTGCAACTGAGTGGCCTGGGTATCCTGTTCATCGGACTGGCTGAAGTGCGTCATCAGATGGAACGGCTGCACCACGTTGCGACAATGGCTCAGCCGCTCGATGAAGGCGGGCAACTCTTCGGCGCGCAGCCCGAGCCGGTTCATCCCGGTATCGAGCTTGAGCCACACCTTGATGGGGGCGGGCAGACTGGCCTGCTCGAGCAGTGCCAGCTGCTCCCAGGTATGCAAGGTGGTTTGCAGTTCGTGTTTCGCCAGCAGCGGCAGCGCTTCGGCACTGAAGAAGCCTCCCAGCACCAGAATGGGCTTGGTGATGGCGTTGGCGCGCAGCACCAGCGCCTCCTCGACCCTGGCCACCGCATAGGCATCGGCCTGGGCGAGTGCATGGGCCACCGGCAGCAGCCCGTGGCCATAGGCATTGGCCTTGAGTACCGCGATGATCTTGCTGTGGGGGGCATGGCGGCGCACCACGGCGAAATTGTGCTGGAGTGCATCGATATCGATGCTGGCCGTAACTGTGTTCATCATGGGGTCGGGTGTCTGCTCGATGAGAAGTTGGCTGCTGGTTTCAATCCTGATCCGGTGATCCTGGCTGCCGCGACGAGCAAACGGGGGGGCCACTGAATCATGTTGTTTTATATGCTTCAAAATGTAAAAAGATGTTATCAGTTGTTTTTTGGTTGGTAAATTATGTGGCGAATAAGAATGTGTAAATGCGCAAAATACGGGATATTCCTCTGTATAAATTTGCCTGCCAACGCTTTCTCTGGCTCCCTATGACCCAGTATTTATCACTGGTTTTGTCCCTCCAAACGGGAGGGGAATGAGGCTGTTTTGGGCTGTTTTTGATGGATGGTTGAGTGGATGCCGTGCTGATGTCGGCATTCCAGCGCCGGCCGTCGTGAGCCCGTGGCAAAGAGGAAGGGTAAAGATGGGAGCTTGATGGCAGGGTGAGGGGGAGAGACCCGCCAGGCCCATGGCCGGGCGGGTCTCGGCGTTTTTATTAGACCTTGAAGAACCCGATGCCCTGATTGAGCTGCTGGATGATGGTGGTCAGCTGAGAAGCGTCGTGATTGACGCTCTCGGCGGCGGAGACGTTCTCCAGCGACATCTGGGTGATCTCTTCCACCGACTGGGCGATGAGCTGGCTGGCGGCGGCCTGCTCGTGGAGCATGGAGCTTATCTCCTGGATCAGCTCCACCACCTTGCGGGAGCTCTGATCCACCTGGGCCATGGTTTCGCTGGATCCCTCGGTGGTCTCCCGCACCGTGCTCATGCTGTCGGAGCAGGCGTTCATTCCCTTGACCGCGCTGGTGGCCCCTTGCTGGATGGAGGTGAGCATCTCGTTGATCTCCTGGGTGGCCTGGGTGGTGCGCGCCGCCAGGGTCCGTACCTCGTCGGCTACCACGGCGAAGCCGCGGCCCATGTCGCCGGCCCGGGCCGCTTCGATGGCGGCGTTGAGCGCCAGCAGGTTGGTCTGATCCGCGACCCCCTGGATCATCACCGAGATCTGGCTGATGCGGGTGATGTCGTCAAACAGTCCCTGCACCTGCTTGGCGGAGTCGTTGACCGCCGTGGTGACCCTGAGCACCTCCTGGGAGGCGTGCTTGACCTGCTTCTCGCCGGCCTGGGCTATCTCCCCGGATTGCATCACCACGCTGTTGGCCTGATTGGCAAACGAGGAGAGCTGGGAGACGGAGGTAGTGAGCTCTTCGACCGAGGCGGCCGTGTTGGCGGTGGCGAGGGATTGCTGCTGGGAGCTGGTATTGACCTGCTCGGCCGCCGCCCCCAGCTGGGAGGCACTGGCGGTGAGGCTTTCGGCGGCATGCTGCATGGTTGAGACGATGTCGCGCAGGCTGCGGCGGGTGCTGATCATCGCCTGCTGCATGCGGGTCAGCTCGTCGTTGCCCTCAGCCTGATCCGGGGCGGTGAGCCGGCCCTGCGCCAGTTGCTGCAGATCCTGCATGATGGCGAGCAGCGGCTGGTTGATGCTGGTGCTGAGCAGCCAGCCCAGCAGCAAGGAGAGCAGCACCGAGATGGCGAGTATGGTGTAGGTGGCGGTGGTGATGTCGCTGGCAATCACGTCGCTCTCATCGTATGCCTGTTTGCCCAGCCCCTGGTTGATGTCGACCAGCTTGCTGAGCAGATCGTCCACCACCTGAAACGTGGTGGCGGCTTCGCCCTTCATCAGCTTGATGGCGCTGTCATTGTCGTTGGCTGCACTTGCCGCCATCGCCTTGTGTGCCGCTTCCTTGTAGAGCGGCCAGGCGCGGTCAAAGTCCGCCAGAGCCAGTTTCTCCGGTTCGCTCAGCTGGGTTGCCCGGTACTTGTCCAGCAAGGCGGCCATCTTCTGCTCGTGCAGATCCATATCCCTGGCAATCTTGTCCATGCCGCTTTGGGTCGGCTCGATGACGTAATCGAACAGCGAGCGGTTGTGATAGATGGCCTGCATGTTGGCGTTGGCGACATCCGTGATGGGGGTCAGGATGTTGAGGTACATGTCGTTGAGCATGTCATTGATGGTGTTGGTGTTCTGCTTGCCGTAGAGGCCGACCCCGATCAGGATGAGATTCAGCAATAGGAAGGAGACGATAAGCCGCGTCTTGATGGAGAGCTGGCGAAGTAGGTTGTTCATGGTAGCCTCATGCTTGTTTCAAGCGTCCATGCAGCGATGTCGATACTGCCGGTGTTGTTGTTATCCCGCCCTCTCAGAGCGGGGTTCCTCAATAGCGCAAAGGGACACGGCTCAGGTCGCTCTGGCCTGCCATTCCGCAAACCATTTTCCAATCTGATCGACCGGCAGCGGTCGGCTGATGTAATAGCCTTGCGCCAGTTCGCAGCCGAGCAGTGCCAGCTGCTTCCAGTCCTCTTCGGTCTCCACTCCCTCGGCGACCGTCTTGAGGTTGAGCTTCTGGCTCATGACGATCGCTGAGGTCAATATAGCCAGCTTCTTGGGGCTGCTATGGGCGTCGTGCACGAATTCCTTGTCAATCTTGATCTCGGTGAAAGGACAGCGAGATAGCTGCTTCATGGAGGAGTAGCCGGTGCCATAATCATCCATTGCGATGCCGAATCCCCGCAGTCTCAAGCGTGCCAGGGTGCCCAGCGACATGGCGAGGTTGGACATGAAAGTGGTCTCGGTGACTTCGATGATGATGGCGCTGCAGGGCAGTTGATGGGCCTGCACGATGGCAATCATGTTCTCGACCAGCTTGTCCGTCAGCAGCAGGCTGACCGGCATGTTGATGGAGCAGGTGGGGTGCTCGGACAGTGGGCCCAGGGTGGTGAGTGCCTCGCAGGTGGCGTGCAGAAACTGGTAGAAGAAATCGAGCGCCAGCTGCCCCTCTTCCAGGTGGTGAACGAAGCAGATGGGGGGGATGACCCCGTGCTCGGGATGGATCCAGCGCACCAGCGCCTCGAAGCCGTAGAGACTGGCGTCCGCCATCAGCACCTTGGGTTGCAGAAAGGGGATCAGCTGCCGGTTATCCAGCGCCTGCTGTACATCCTCGGCGGTGAAGGTGAGCTGCATCCACTTCTTGTTTTCCCGGTGTGCCAGCGGATCGCAATGCTGCAGCATGTTGCGCAGATCGCTTTGTCGCAGCGGCTTTGACAGCACGCCGATCACCTCCAGGGTGCTGGCATCGGCGATGGCGTGGATCACGTCCAGCACGTCCCGCTCGACCCCGCTCATCACGGCCACGAACATCCGGTAGTGGGTATTCTTCTCCAGGTTGCTGATGAGCTCGACTCCGTCCATGCCGGGCATGTTGAGGTCGGTCAGCAGCAGATCGATGCGCTCGAGCTGCTGCAGTTTGTTCAGGGCATCCTGACCATCATGGGCAACGTGGATCTGGCCGAACCCCAGCTCCTGCAGCAGGCAGGTCACTTCGTACTGCTGGGTGCGGGAATCATCCACCACCATGGCACTGCGGCCTTGCCATTTTTCCAATGACATAATTACACGCCTCGTAGATCCGGACGGCTGAGCGTCTGGGTAATGTGGGTGAGGGACATGACTTCATCCACTCCGCCGTGGGCTATGGCCTCTTTGGGCATGCCGAACACCACGCAACTGGCTTCATCCTGGGCGATGGTGCGTGCGCCCGTGTCGTGCAGCTCCCGCATGCCGCGGGCACCGTCATCCCCCATGCCGGTCATGATGACGCCGAGGGCGTTGCGCCCCGCACTTACCGCCACCGAGCGAAACAGCACGTCCACCGAGGGGCAGTGACGGGAGACCGGCGGCCCCTCTTTGACTTCCGCCAGATACTGGGTGCCGCTGCGCTGGATCAGCAGATGCTTGCCCCCCGGCGCTATGATGGCGACCCCGGGCAGCAGGCGATCGCCGGTCTCGGCCTCTTTCACCTCCAGCTGGGAGAGGCCGTTGAGCCGCTCGGCAAAGGAGGCGGTGAAGCGGGCCGGCATGTGCTGGACGATGGCGATCCCCGGGCAGCTGGCGGGCAGGCGGGAGAGCAGATACTCCAGCGCCTGGGTGCCGCCGGTGGAGGTGCCGAGCGCAACGATCTTCTCGGTGGTGCGAAAGGAGATCCGCTCCGCCGGCGGGGAGAGTACCTCGTCGGCGTTGCGCCTCGGGGTGACCGGCAGCGGGGCGGCACCGGGCAGCAGATTGCGCAGCTTGGCGCCAACGGCGCCCCGGATCTCCTGGATGAAGTCGTTGGCCGACTGCTGCAGGAAGCTCTTGATGCCGACGCTGGGCTTGGTGACGATGGAGATGGCCCCCGCCGACATCGCCTCCAGGGTGATCATGGCCCCCTCTTCGGTGAGGGAGGAGCAGATGATGACCGGGGTGGGGTGCTCGGCCATGATCTTCTTGAGGAAGGTGAGGCCGTCCATACGCGGCATCTCGATGTCGAGGATGATGACGTCGGGCCAGCACTTCTTCATCTGCTGCATGGCGAAGATGGGGTCGAAGGCGGCGCCGATCACCTCGATATCCTCCGCCTTGCTCAGCATCTGGGTCAGTACCTCTCTTACCAGGGCCGAGTCGTCGACGATAAGCACCCGTATGGTCATGGCAGCTCCTTGGGCTGAAGGGGCAGGCAGCGGTAGCGGGAGGGGGCCTCCTGCACCAGCGGCAGATCCTGCTGGCGGATGATCTCGGAGTGGCCGACCAGCAGGTAGCCGTCCGGGCGCAACAGGTTGCAAAGCTGCGACAGCACCCGGGCCTTGGTCTCGTCATTGAAGTAGATGAGCACGTTGCGCAGGAAGATGACGTCGAAGTTGCGCTCCGGATAGTCGCCGCATATCAGCAGGTTGAGGTTGGCAAAGGTGACCTTGCCGGCCAGCTCCGGCTTGACCCGGATCTTGCCGGCGAACTCGTCATGGCCGCGCTGAAAATAGCGCAGCCACAGATGGGGCGGCACGTGCTGGGCCCGCTCGACCGAGTAGACGGCGCGGCGGGCAAAGGGGATGACCCGGGTGTTGATGTCTGTGCCGTGGATGCTCCAGCGATCGTTGATGCCGAGCTGTTCGGCCAGCACCATGGCGGCGGAGTAGGCCTCTTCCCCGGTGGAGCAGGCGGCGGACCAGATCCGCAGCGGCTGGCGGCGAGTAGCAAGCAGCTGTTCGGCATGGTGCTTGAGCCAGCTGAAGTGCTGGGATTCGCGAAAGAAATAGGTCTCGTTGGTGGAGAGCAGGTTGATGGCGAGCTGCCGCTCGTGGGGATCGCTGGATTGATTGATCCGCTCCCAGTAGGCGTGATAGCTGGTGAGGTGCAGTGCCCGCAGCCGCTTGGCGAGCCGGGATTGCACCAGCGCCCGCTTGCAGGGGGCAAGATCGATGCCGGCCGAATTCAGGATGAAGCGGCGAAACAGATCGAACTCGCTCTGGCTGAGAGTCGGGGTGAGTTCGGACGTGAAGGGGGGCGCCACCATGGTCAGCCGCCCTGTTCCGGGGAGAACTGCTGCTCGGTGGCCGCCTCGGCCATGGCGCTCAGCTCGGCGATGGAGAGGGCCCTGTGCATGTCGAGCAGGATGGCGAACTGCTGATCGATGGTGACCACCCCCTGAATGAAGTCACCGCGGATGTGGGTGCCGAAGGTGGGGGCCGGCTCGATGGCGTCGCTGCGGATCTCCAGCACCTCGCAGACCGCATCCAGCAGCATGCCGATCTCCTGCTCCTCGCCGGTGCTGTTGGGCAGGGAGAGGATGGCGACGCAGGTGGTGGGCTGCAGCAGAGTCTGGCCCCGGCCGAAACGGATGGAGAGGTCGATCACCGGCACCACGGCGCCGCGCAGGTTGATGATGCCTCGCACGAAGCGCGGCATCATGGGTACCGGGGTCATCCCCTCGAACTCGATGATCTCGCGAATGCAGCCGATGTCGATGCCGTACAGTTCGCCGCCCAGCATGAAGGTGACGCAGTGAAAGTGGGCGCTGGTGTCAGGGGCAAGCTTGTCTCTCATCGCCGGCTCCTAGTAGTTGGTGAACTTGCCATCGTCTATCTCTCGCTCCAGATCCTCTTCATGAAAGGGGTAGGGGCGGGAGAATGCAGACTTCGGTTTGCTGCGCCGGATGACATGGGCGCCGCCGTGCGGGGTATAGGGCTGGCGGGTGTTGCCGCCGCGCAGGGTGAACTGCTGCATCAGCTCCTGCAACTGCAGGGCGGTGGAGCTCAGCTCTTCCGAGGTGGAGCTCAGTTCTTCCGCCGAGGCGGCCGAGGCCTGCATGCCGTCGCTTATCTGGGTCACGGCGATGTTGATCTGGGAGACGCTGGCCCGCTGCTCGCGGGAGGCGGAGGCGATCTCCTGCACCAGGGTTGCGGTCTGATCGATGCCGGGCAGCATTTCACGCAGCAAGGAGCCCGCCTGCTCGGCGACGCTGACCGAGCGCCCGGCCAGCTCACCAATCTCCTTGGCGGCAGTCTGGGAGCGTTCGGCCAGTTTGCGTACCTCGGCGGCGACGGTGGCAAAGCCCTTGCCGTGCTCGCCGGCGCGGGCCGCCTCGATGGCGGCGTTGATGGCCAGCAGGTCGGTCTTGTTGGCGATGTCGTTGATGACGGTGATGCGCGACGCTATCTCCTTCATGGCGTGCACCATCTCGCCGACCGCCTTGCCGCTGTCGGTGGCGCTGCTGGCTGCCCGGGTGGAGATGTTCTCGGTCACCTTGGCATTGTCGGCATTCTGGCTGACGGTGGCGGTCATCTCCTCGACCGAGGCACTGGTCTGCTCGACGCTGGAGGCCAGCTCGGAAGAGGTCTGGGAGAGGGCATTGGCGGTGGCGGCCACCTGCTCGGAGGCCGAACCGATGGCTTCCGACATAGCACCCACCTCGTTGAGGGTGTCGGAGAGACGGTGGGCCATGCTCTTGATTGCATAGAGCAGGCTTGAAGTGTCGTCGGCCTTGAGCTGCACCGGGGTGGAGAGATCCCCCTCGGCGACCCGGGCCACCACCTGCACCGTGTAGGAGGGGTCTCCTCCCAGCTGGCGCAATATGCTGCGGGTCACCAGCAGGGCCAGGATGAGGCAGATGAGAAAGGCGGCGCTGGCGATGGCGATGAGGATCTGCAGGTTGTCCTGATAGATGGCCTGGCTCTCATCCATGGATTGGGATGCAAGTTCGGCATTCACCTTGACCAGATCGCTCAGCAGTCCATCGGCGATGTCGAAGGCGGGGCGTCCCTTGTCACCCATCAGCCGAAAGGCGTTGCGCTCGGGCTCCCCATCCTGGCCCGGTGTCTGAGCCAGCTTCAGGATCTCGCTGGCGTACTGCTTGTAAGTGGCCCAGGCCTGATCGAAGCGGGTCAGCAGGTCCACCTCCCGCTGGGTGAGATAGGTCTTGCGGTAGCTGACCAGAAAATCCCACATCCCCTTCTCGAACTTGTCGACATTGACCAACGCCTGGGCCTTGAGATCCGGGTCGACCTCGCCGATGTAGCGATAGAGGGCCCGGTTCTGGTAGACCGCATAGATGTTGGCGTTGGCGATGTCCTTGATCGGCAACAGCTGGTTGGCGTGCATGTTGCTGACCAGTTGCACCATGGTCCTGGTGGAGTAGTAGCTGGTGAGCGACAGCACCACCAGCAGCACCATGAGGATGGAGAACGAGAACACCAGCTTTGTTCTGACTTGCAAGTTGTGAAACCAGTCCATGGTCTGACTCCGTCAATTCCGTTGATGTGCTTAAGGTGTGTGGTCAATCTCTGAGGCTGTAGAGAGCATCGGTCTGTTGCCGGAGCGCATGTTGTTCCCGCCGCCAGGCCAGCTGGATGAGCTGGGGAACGTCGAGGATGAGCGCCGGCTGGCCGTTGCCAAGAATGGTGGAGCCGCTTACGTAGCGCAGGGACTTGAACAGCTCGCCGAGCGGCTTGATGACGGCCTGCACCTCGCCAATCAGGCGATCCACCACGATGCCGGCACGATGGTCGGCATAGTCCACCATCACCACGAATTCGGGTTCGTCGGCAGGGGGCAGGGCAAACAGCTCGCGCAGGACGATGAAGGGCACCCACTCGCCGCGCACGTTGATCTGGCGGGCCGGGGTGCGCAGGGCATCCGGCGGCAGATCGATGCACTCGACCATCATGTCGAGGGGGATCACCAGGGAGGCGTGATCCACCTCGATGCGAAAGCCGTCGATGATGGCCAGGGTGAGCGGCAGTCTCAGCCTGAAGGTGGTGCCCAGCCCCAGCCGGCTGTCGATGGTGGTTTCACCGCGCAGAAACTCCAGGTTGCGCTTGACCACGTCGAGCCCGACCCCCCGCCCGGAGAGATCACTGACATCGCTGGCCGTCGAGAAACCGGGCAGAAACAGCAGTTGAAAGATCTCCTGTTCACTCAATACCTTGCCTTCCGGCAGCAACCCCTGGCCATGGGCCTTGGCGAGGATCTTGTCGCGGTCGATGCCGCGGCCGTCATCGCTGACCTCCACCACCACGGCGCCGGCGTCGTGATAGGCGTTGAGGGTGATGGTTCCCTGCGCCGTCTTGCCGGCGGCGAGCCGAATCTGTTGCTCCTCGAGGCCATGGTCGGCGGCGTTGCGCACCAGGTGCATCAGGGGGTCGGTCAGCTTCTCGACCATCGACTTGTCGATGTCGGTATCGGCGTTGCGGATCTGCAGCTGGATCTCCTTGCCGGTCTGCTGGGAGAGTTCGTGCACCAGTCGCGGGAAGCGGTTGAAGATCTCGTTGATGGGCACCATGCGCAAAGTGAGCGCGTCGTCGCGGATCCCTTCCACCAGGGTGTTGACGATGGCCACTGATTCGATGAGCTCCGCATCGCCCCTCATCCTCGCCTGCAGGGTGGTGGCCGAGGTGGCGATCACCAGCTCGCCGACCCGATTGATCAGCCGATCGAGCTTGGCCGCCTCGATGCGGATGTAGTGCCCCTCCGCCCGCAGTGGTGCGGGTCTGGCCTGCAGTGGGGGGGCCTCCTGCGGCGGGGGGGTTGAGGGGGTGGTAGCCACGGGGGCCGGTTCGGCGCTTGCCGCGCCGGGCGTCAGCTCGCCCCGCGCGATGCAGGCCGCTTCCTCTTCGCTCAGCGCGCCGGCCTGCACCCAGCGCTGCAGCTGGGCCGCGAGCGGCTCATTGCGCCAGGCCGCCAGTTTTTGCCCCTGTTCTGAAAACTGCGCCAGATCCTGATGGGGGCTGAGCAGGCAGATGAGACTAGCGTGGGCAACGAAATCAAAGGTGCTCCGGATCCGCTCGGCCGGTTCGGCGCTGAGCAGGCCAATCTCGTAGCCGAGGAAACACTCGGTGGCATCGAGCAGTTGCAGCGGGGGCCACTCCTGCCAGACCGGCTGGATGACGCGGATCTCCCCCAGGTTGCCGAGGTAGCGAATGAAGGCCAGCAGATCGAAGCCGTCCTGATAGAGGGCGGGATAGAAGCGCAGGGAGAGGTGCCAGGCGCGCCGATCCGTCTGATTGACCGGTGCGGGAGCCGGCATGATCAGCGGCTGGCTGGGCAGGGTCTGGTGCCCTTGCAACTGGGAGAGCAGGGCCAGGATCTGCTGGGTCTCGGTCTGCTGCAGCTCGGGGTTGTGTTCGGCCCCCTGCAGCAGGTCGCGCAGTTGATCGTTGCAGGCCAGCAGCAGGTTGATGAGGTGTTCGTCCAGCGCGATCTCGCCGCTGCGCAGCCGCTCCAGCATGTTCTCCATGGCGTGGGCGAAGCGCACCAGCATGGCCAGCCCCAGCATGCCGGCCGAGCCCTTGATGGTGTGGGCGGTGCGAAACATCAGGTTGTAGGTGTCGGGGTTGGCCGGATAGGTGTCGCGATCCAGCAGAGCGTGTTCCAGATTGTCGCACTGCTCGTAGGCCTCCTCGAAGAAGAGGGCGCGGGCCTTATTGATGTCCATCCACGCGGCCCTCCCCATGGTCGGCTGGCCACAATCCCATCAGGCTCAAGACATGGCGGGCCTGGCTGCCTTCAGCGGCCTCGAGTCGCAGCTGCTTGCCCTGCTGGCCGGCCTCCTGCTGCAGGATGGCGATGAGCTGGGCACCGCAGCCATCGAGCATCTCCAGCGGGGTGAGATCCAGCGTCAATACCGAGAAATTGAGCAGACCGAACAGTTCATCCTGCAGATCCCCCAGCGTGATGACGCTGAGCTCGCCGCTCAGGGTGGCGGTCACCGGCGTCTGCCGGGTGTCGATCGCCAGGCTCATGGCTGCACCACCTTGCAGACATCGTCCAGCAGCTTGAGCGGTTCGAACGGCTTGGTGAGCCAGACCCGGGCGCCGGCCTCGAATCCTTCCCGCTTGATCTGCTCGGAGTCTTCGGTGGTCAGCATGATGAAGGGGAGGTAGCGGGTAGCCTGCTGGGCCTTGACCCGTCTTAGCAGGGTCATGCCATCCATGCCGGGCATGTTGAGATCGGAGATGATGAGGTGTACCCGCCGCTGATCCAGTTCGATGAGGGCGGCTTCGCCGTCGCCGGCCTCAATCACCTCAAAACCGGCGCTGCTGAGCGTCATGGTGATGGCCGCCCTGATCCCCACGGAATCATCCACCACCAGTATGGTTTTGCTCATCGGTCATCCTCATCGACTTCATGGGTTCCTTGCCCTTAGCGCCAAGGGCAGAGCCCGCACAGGGCTCAGTGATAATTGTTGTTCAACAGCTTGATGTTGGAGAGATTTTTATGTCATCACTGACTAATAGAGACAAATGGCGCCAGTTGTACCGGCCAGGTGGCGCAGCCGAGCCGGGAAGGAGGGGGTGGGCCACCTGTTGCAAGAGGGGGAATAGGGGGAAATGCAGATACCCTGTTGATGACAGTTAATTAATCAAGCAAGGGGGATATTTCTTGAAATAGGCAGAGGAGCCTATTTTAGAAGCTGATAATAAATATCGTTCGCGCGTCCATTCCGCTTGTTTACATATAATCATACAAATATAAAGGTATATATTGTCAGCCACTTTTGGCGAGGTAAAATAGCCTATTGCTGGTAACATAAAGACCGGGTCAAATAGTGTGACAACGCTTTCATTCTGATTATTTAACATCACGAATTAACGGGTAATTTAAATGAATTAAATTCATTAACACGTAAAATTACCCCCTAGTGGGTATTTTGAAGGCTCACGCCATGCTTTCTAAGTCTATGCTACATATGAAATTTTTAAATCCATGCTGATGAGTTTTCTATTTGAATAATGTTCCGTCACTTGATGGAGATCAACGCGGGGCAGGGGGGGAGTACTTAGCATTTCCGCTATTAAGCATTTATCAAACAAGTGCTCACTACGGGAATAAAAAGAATGGTCGAGGATACTTTTTTATCGGCTCATGGAATTAATCGCCGTGACTTTATGAAACTGTGCGCCGGGATGGCCGCAACCCTTGGATTAAGCCAGCATGCCGTGGCCAAGATGGCCACCGCGCTCACCAGCCCCGAGCGGCCACCGGTGATCTGGATAGGGGCGCAGGAGTGTACCGGTTGCACCGAGTCGCTGTTGCGCGCCACCCACCCCACCATCGAGAACCTGATCCTCAACACCATTTCGCTGGAGTACCACGAGGTGCTCTCGGCGGCCTTCGGTCATCAGGCCGAAGAGAACAAGCACAATGCCATCGAACGCTACAAGGGCAAGTATGTGCTGGTGGTGGATGGTTCCATCCCGCTCAAGGATGGCGGCATCTACTGCATGGTGGCTGGCGAGCCCATCGTCGACCATATTCGCCGCGCCGCCAGTGACGCGGCCGCCGTCATCGCCATCGGCTCCTGCGCCGCCTGGGGCGGGGTGCCCGCCAGCGGTGGCAATCCGACCGGTGCCGTCAGCCTGGAGGAGGCCCTCGGCAACCTCGGCACGCCGATTATCAATATCCCGGGCTGCCCGCCCAATCCCCACAACTTCCTCACCACGGTCGCCTACTACATCACCTACGGCAAGCTGCCGGCGCTCGATGCCAAGAAGCGGCCGCTGTTTGCCTATGAGCGGCTGATCCACGAAAACTGCGAGCGCCGTCCGCATTTCGACGCCGGTCGCTTCGCCAAGGAGTTTGGCGACGAGGGCCACCGTCAGGGCTGGTGCCTCTACCATCTTGGCTGCAAGGGGCCGGAGACCTACGGCAACTGCTCGACCCTGGAGTTCTGCGATGTGGGCGGCGGCATCTGGCCGGTGGGCATCGGCCACCCCTGCTACGGCTGCAACGAGCAGGGGGTGGGTTTCAGCAAGGGGATCTTCCAGCTCGCCAAGGTGGAGAATCCCACCCCGCGGGTGAACAAGCCCGACGTGGCCATCCAGGAGGGAGGACACATGTCGCCCACCGCCACCGGCCTTATCGGTGGGGCGCTCGGGGTGCTGGTCGGGGTGAGTCTGATGACGGTGCGCGAGCTCGGTCGCCAGCAAAAGCGCCATGAAGCCGGGCAGCACACCTCACGGGAGGAGTAACCGTGAACAGACGCAACTTCCTCAAATTCGCCTCCGTCGGTGCGCTGGCGGCGGGCACCACCGTCCCCGGCAGTGCCCTGGCGGCGGCCGAGAACAAGCCGCCCATTCCCGGCGCGCTCGGCATGCTCTACGACTCCACCCTCTGCATCGGCTGCCAGGCCTGTGTGGCGGAGTGTCAGCGCCTCAACGGCAACCCGGCCAATCCGGCCGGGGAAGCGACCTGGTCCAACAACGACAAGCTGAGCCCCTACACCAACAACATCATTCAGGTGTGGAAGAGCGGCACGGGTGAGCACAAGGATCAGCTGGTGGATGGCTATGCCTACATCAAGAAGCAGTGCATGCACTGTGTCGATCCCAACTGCGTCTCCGTCTGCCCGGTGCAGGCGCTGACCAAGGATCCCAAGACCGGCATCGTCCACTATGACCCGGACGTCTGCACCGGCTGCCGCTACTGCATGGTGGGCTGCCCGTTCGACGTGCCCAAATATGACTACGACAACCCGTTCGGGGCGATCCACAAGTGCGAGCTCTGCAACCAGAAGGGGCTTGAGCGCATCGATCAGGGCAAGTTGCCCGGTTGCGTCGAGGTGTGCCCCACTGGCGCCGTCATCTTCGGCACCCGCGAAGCGCTGATGGCCGAGGCCAAGCGCCGGCTGCTGGCGACCCCGGGCAGCGAATACGCCTACCCGCGTCAGACCTTCAGCGCCAACGATCCCTACCTGCATGAAGTACCCAACTACCAGCCTTACGTCTATGGCGAGAAGGAGGGGGGCGGCACCCAGGTGCTGGTGCTGGCCGGGGTGCCCTACACCAAGCTCGACATGCCTGACTTGCCGGAGCTCTCCTCCGGGGCGCGCTCCGAGCACATCCAGCACACCCTCTACAAGGGGATGGTGCTGCCGCTGGTGGTGCTGACCGGGCTCTCGGTGCTCATTCGCCGCAACACCAAGGACCATCAGGATGGCGACGATCATGACTCGCACGCGGGCCATGACAAGCAATCGGGAGGCAAGGATCATGAGTAATCACAAGGCACATCCGCTGGGAGGCAGGCTGGTCAGCTGGCCGGTCATGGTGCTGGCGCCGTTCGTCATCCTGTGCGGCATGCTGATCCTCAAACGCCTCATCTTCGGGCTGGGCTCGGTCACCGATCTGAACGGCGGCTACCCCTGGGGGCTCTGGATCTCGTTCGATCTGCTGATCGGCACCGGTTTCGCCTGCGGCGGCTGGGCGCTGGCCTGGGCGGTCTACGTCTTCAATCGGGGCGAGTATCACCCCCTGGTGCGACCGGCCCTGCTGGCGAGCCTGTTCGGCTATTCGCTGGGCGGCCTCTCCATCACCATCGACGTCGGCCGTTACTGGAACCTGCCCTACTTCTATATTCCGGGTTTCTTCAACACCTCCTCGGTGCTGTTCGAGACGGCGGTCTGCATGACCATCTACATCGGGGTGATGGCGCTGGAGTTTGCCCCCGTGCTGATGGAGAAGTTCGGCTGGAAGGTCTCCCTCGCGCGGATCAACAAGGTCATGTTCTTCATCCTGGCGCTGGGGGCCCTGCTGCCCACCATGCACCAATCCTCCATGGGATCCCTGATGATAGTGGCGGGGGAGAAGATCCATCCGCTCTGGCAAAGCTACGAGCTGCTGCCGGTCTTCTCCTTGCTCACCGCCTTCATCATGGGCTTCTCCATCGTGGTGTTTGAGGGCTCCCTGGTGCAGGCGGGGTTGGCGGGACGCGGTCCCAACGAGAAGCCGCTGTTCTACAAGCTGACCCAGGTGATCGACATCTTCCTGATCCTGTTCGTGGCGCTGCGCTTTGCCGAGATCGTCATCAACGACAAGTCGGAGTACCTCTCCCAGTGGGATCGCTACGCCTTGATGTTCTGGAGCGAGATCGCGCTGATGATCTTCCCGCTGCTGGTGTTCCACTGGGACAAGAGCCGCCGCGATTCGCGCATGTTGTTCCTGGGGGCCCTCAGCATGCTGCTGGGCGCCGCCCTCTGGCGACTGGACTACTCCCTGCTCGCCTTCAACCCCGGCAATGGCTACCACTACTTCCCCTCCGCGGCGGAAGTGCTGATCTCCTTGGGCTTCGTCGCCATCGAGGTGTGTGCCTATTTGCTGCTGATCCGGCTCTTGCCGGTACTGCCATCACTTGAACGTGTTCACCAAGATTATCAGGCCCGAGGGAAAGCCAACGTATGAGCCAACGTATCACCATAGACCCCATCACCCGCATCGAGGGTCACCTGCGTATCGACTGTGAAATCGAAGGCGGCGTCGTCACCAAGGCCTGGTCGTCCGGCACCATGTGGCGCGGGATGGAGGAGATCGTCAAGGGCAACGACCCGCGCGATGCCTGGATGATAGTGCAGCGCATCTGCGGGGTGTGCACCTCCATTCACGCCATCGCCTCGGTGCGGGCGGTGGAGAACGCCATCGGCGCCAAGGTGCCGGTCAACGCCCAGTACATTCGCAACCTGATCATTGCGGCCCACAACATCCACGATCACATCGTCCACTTCTATCAGCTCTCCGCGCTGGACTGGGTGGACATCACGGCCGCACTGCAGGCCAATCCGCAAAAGGCGGCCGACCTGCTCAAGGGGGTATCGACCTGGTCCCTCAACAGCGCCGACGAGCTGACCAAGGTGCAGGACAAGATCCGCGCCCTGGTGGCGAGCGGCCAGCTCGGCATCTTCGCCAACGGCTACTGGGGCCACAAGGCGATGAAGCTGAGCCCGGAGGTGAACCTCATCGCCGTGGCCCACTATCTGCAGGCATTGGAGTGCCAGCGCGATGCCAACCGCATCGTCGCCATCCTCGGTGGCAAGACCCCCCACATCCAGAACCTGGCGGTGGGCGGGGTGGCCAACCCCATCAACCTGGATGCACCGAGCGTGCTCAACCTGGAGCGGCTGCTCTACGTGAAGAGCTTTATCGACCGGCTCGGCGAGTTCATCGAGCAGGTCTACAAGGTGGATGCCGCCATCATAGCCGCGCACTACCCCGAGTGGCTGAACCTAGGGCAGGGGGCCAAGCACTACCTGAGCGTGCCTGAGCTGCCCACCGATGGTGACGGCGGCAGCTTCCTGATGCCCGGTGGCTACATCGAGAACGGCGATCTGGCCGGCTATCGCCCCATCGAGAGCCATCAGGATGCCTGGCTGATGGATGGCATTGCCGAGAGCAACAAGCACGCCTGGTACAAGGATGACGAACCCCTCAAACCCTGGGAGGGCAAGACCGAGCCCAACTACACCGGCTGGCAGGATGACGGCAAGTACTCCTGGGTCAAATCCCCCACCTTCTACGGCAAGGTGGTGGAGGTGGGGCCCCTCGCAGACCTCCTGGTCAAGCTCGCCGCCAAGCACCCGGAGACGGTGGCGCACTTCGATCAGCTCAACGGTCTCTACAAGACGCTCACCGGTTCAGCCATCAAGACTGAACAGCTGCACTCCACCCTGGGCCGCATCATCGGCCGGGCGGTGCGCTGCTGCGTGCTCAAAGACACCTTGTCTCATCAGTGGAAGGCGCTGGTGGACAACATCGGCAAGGGGGATTTCACCGCCTACATCAAGACCGAGATCCCGGCGGACAAGGAGTTTCGCGGGGTGGGCTTTGAAGAGGCGCCGCGCGGTATGCTCTCCCACTGGATCGTCATCAAGGGCGGCAAGATCGAGAACTATCAGGCGGTGGTGCCGTCGACCTGGAACTCGGGCCCGCGCAACTTCAACGACGAGCCCGGCCCCTACGAGCAATCCCTGGTAGGCACCCCGGTGGCTGACCCCGCCAAACCGCTGGAGGTGGTGCGCACCATCCACTCATTCGACCCCTGCATGTCCTGCGCGGTGCACGTGGTGGATACCCAGAGCGGCGACGTGACTCAGGTGAAGGTGCTGTGATGAACACCCTGATCCTGGGCGTGGGCAACCTGCTGTTGAGCGATGAGGCCGTCGGCGTGCGGATCATCGAGGGGCTGGAGCGCGACTACCGCTTCGCCCCCGGCATCGAGCTGCTCGATGGCGGCACCGCCGGCATGGAGCTGCTCGAAGCGATGGCCAGTCGCGACCACATCATACTGGCGGACGCGGTGCGCAGTGGCAATCCGCCGGGCACCGTGGTGACCCTGAAAGATGAGGAGATCCCGACCCTGTTCGGTCGCAAGATCTCCCCCCATCAGCTGGGGCTGGCGGACGTGCTCTCGGCGCTGCACATGACGGGGGAATCCCCCAATCGGCTCACCCTGATCGGGGTCGAGCCCGAATCCCTCGAGCCTCGCATCGGCCTCACTCCCGTGGTGGCGGCGGCGTTGGGGGAGGCGACGGATCGGATCCTGACCCTGTTGGCCAGTCTGGGTGCTCCGGCCATTGCGCTCTCCGAGCAGGAGAAGGCCGAGCGAGCGCGGGAGGGTGTATGGCGCAATCCATTGTGAATGAGGCAGTGAACGAAGCCGCGCAAGAGCCGGTGCAGGAGTTTGCCGGTTTTGCCGCGAACCCTGCCCCGCGCCTGGTGGCCCAGTACGAGCGGATCGCGCAGCAAGAGATGCAGGCCCTGCCGTTCTATCACCCGGCCATGCCCATCGTGGCCGAATGCACCCTGTTTGAAGGGCAGTGGCTCGGCTGCGTGCTCACCCCCTGGATGCTGAGCGTGGTAGTGCTGCCGGGGCCGGATCAGCTCTGGCCGGTGCGCGGCAGCAGCGATCGGTTCGCCCTGCAGCTCCCCTGCGGCAACCTGACCTTTATGGTGGGGGCATTGCCCGAGACGGGGCAGTTGCTGGCCTGCTCGCTCATGTCTCCCATTGACCCGCATCTGGGGGCCGACGAGGGGCGCTCGCTGGTGAGCAGCACCCTCAAGATGCTGCACTCTTTGCCGGTGCAGCAGGGGGAGGGCGGCGTGAACTTGAGCCGGCGCCGCCTGTTCAGCGGCCGGCGCGGCGATCCTGTGGGCGACACCCAGCGCTAGGTCTCATCTGCAATCAGGTTTAGAATAGGGGCCGTTTTGGCCCCTCACTCGCTTCTGTCGTGCCCCTGTTTTTCGATAGTGAGTGGTAAAACGAACAAGGGATCTTATGACCATTCAATGCTTTGGCTGCCACTCAGGCAGCAACGCCCCCCGCCGCAAAGGCCTCTCTGCCACGGCGGCCGCCTTGCTGGCCCTGCTCTCGGGCGGTTTCTCTTCCATGGCGCCGGCTGCCCAGCCCGTCCCCGCCGAGCTCAAGCTCGCCATCGGAGCCGAACCCACCGAAGGGTTCGACCCGCTGCTCGGCTGGAGCCACGGTAGCTACCTGCTGCTGCACAGCCCGCTGCTCAAACAAAACGCCGATCTCAGCTGGCAGAACGTGCTCACCCAAGCGGTGACTCCGAACAAGGATGGCAAGGGGTGGCTTATCCGCCTCAAGCCGGATCTGACATTCTCCAACGGCGCGCCGCTCACCGCCGAAGACGTCGCCTTTACCTACAACAGCGCAGCCCAGGGCGGCGGCAAGATCGACATGGGCAACTTTGTCTCGGCCAAGGTGCTTTCGCCTACCGAGGTTGCCATATCTTTAAGTGCCCCCCAGAGTACCTTCGTCAACGTGCTGGGATCGCTCGGGATAGTGTCGAAGCAGGATTACGATCCCAAGCGCTATGCTCGCCATCCGGTCGGTGCCGGCCCTTACCGCTTGGTGAGCTTCCTGCCCGGCCAGCAGCTGGTGGTGGAGGCCAACCCCCATTACGCCGGCGGCAGCAATGACTTCAAACGGCTGGTGTTTGTCTTTATCGATGAAGAGAGCGCCTATGCCGCCGCCCAGAGCAGCCAGCTCGACCTGGTGCGCATCGCCCCCTCGCTGGCGCCTACCGTGCCTGCCTCCCTCAAGCTGTGGGTGCGGCCAAGCGTGGAGAACCGCGGTATCGTCTTCCCCATTCCTGCTGCGGGTAAAAAAGATGCCAAGGGCTATCCCATCGGCAACGACGTGACCTCGGATGTGGCGGTACGCCGCGCCATCAACTACGCCATCGACCGCAAGCTGCTGGCCGATCAGCTGTTGGAAGGACACTCCATTCCCGCTTACAGCGCGGTAGAAGGCTTGCCCTGGCTGAATAAAGCCACCGCCTTCAAGGACGGGGATGCGGCCCATGCCAACGCCCTGCTCGACGAAGCAGGCTGGAAGATGGGCAGTGACGGCGTTCGCTACAAGGGCGACCAGCGCGCCGCCTTTACCCTCTGGTACACCAGTGGTGACAGCACCCGCCGGGATCTGGCGGAAGCGGTGCGCGCCATGCTCAAACCCATCGGGCTCGAGGTGAGCCTCAAGTCCGGCAGCTGGGAGCAGGTGGAGCGCGAGATGCACGCCAATCCGGTGCTGATGGGGTGGGGGAGTCTGGATCCCATGGAGCTCTATCACCACTACCAGAGCGGTTCCGCCGGTGTGGAGTTCTACAACCCGGGCTATTACAAGAATCCGGTGGTGGATGGCCACCTCAAGCAGGCGCTGGATGCCCCGAACTGGCAGGCTGCCGTGCCGTTCTGGCAGCAGGTGGAGTGGGATGGCAAGCGTGGCGCCGGGGTACAGGGGGATGCGGCCTGGGCCTGGCTGCTTAACGTGCAGCACACTTATCTCGCCAACCGCTGCATCGACCTTGGCAAGGGGGCGCCAGAGATCCACGGTAGCTGGTCACTGCTCAACAACCTGCAGGATTGGCGGTGGACGTGCCGCTAAGTTCGTCCACCATGATGACTGCAACACTGAAAGCCCTGCTGCGTTTGGCAGGGCTGCTCTGTCTGGTCTCGGTCGCCACCTTTGTGTTGCTGAGCTACTCCCCCATCGATCCCATCAAGGCCTATATCGGCAACGATCTGCTGCACGTGCCGCCAGAGCAGTACGCCCGCATCGCCGCCCGCTGGGGGCTGGATCAGCCGCTCTGGTTGCGTTACTGGCACTGGTTTAGCCAGGTGCTGCAGGGGGATCTCGGTTACTCCATGCTCTACAACGCGCCGGTGAGCGAGGTGATTGGCCAGCGCTTTGCTGCCTCCTTCCTGCTGTTGGCGGGGGCCTGGCTGCTCTCCGGCTGTTTCGGCATTCTGCTGGGCCTCTGCGCCGGTCGCTATCTCAACCGCTGGCCCGATCGCCTTATCTGCCGCTTTGCCTATCTGCTCGCCTCCTTGCCCACCTTCTGGGTCGGCCTGTTGCTGCTCGCCCTGTTTGCGGTGCACTGGCCGCTGCTGCCGGTCTGCTGCGCCTGGACGCCGGGCCTCTCTGCCGATGAGGCAGATTGGGTTATGCGAGCGCGCCATCTGTTACTACCGGTCACCACCCTGGCGCTGCTCGGGCTTGGCAATATCGCCCTGCACACCCGGGCGCGGGTGGCCGAGGTGCTGGCGAGCGATTTTATTCGCTATGCCCGCGCGCAGGGGGATGGTGGCTGGCCCATGCTGCGCTTTCACGTGCTGCGCCACGCCCTGACCCCGGCGCTCTGCCTGCAGTTTGCCTCCCTCGGTGAGCTGATTGGTGGCTCGCTCTTGGCCGAGAAGATCTTCTCCTACCCGGGGCTCGGCCAGGCCACCGTGGATGCGGGGCTGAGGGGAGATATCCCCCTGCTGATGGGAATAGTGCTCTTCTGTACCCTGCTGGTTTTTTTGGGCAACACGGCGGCGCGGGTGCTGCTGGCCCGTATCAACCGCGGTTGGGAGGGTGTGCATGCTGTTTAATCCGCTCCCCTCCTTGCTGCGTCTTGGCTTTGCGCTGATCTGTCTGTTGCTGCTGGCCAGCTATGGTTGGAGCCTCTCTCATCAGGATGTGCCGATGGATCTGCTGGCGCGCCAGCAGCCCCCCTCGCTGGTGCACTGGTTCGGGACCGATCAGATGGGGCGGGATCTCTGGCTGCGCGCCTTTCAGGGCACCCTCACCAGTCTGGAGCTTGGCATCAGCACGGCCCTGTGCAGCGGCCTGCTGGCCATGGTGGCGGCCAGTGTCTCGCTTATCCATCCCCGATGCGATGCGGCGGTGCGCCTGGTGATCGACGCCATGCTGGCGCTGCCCCATATGCTGCTGTTGATTCTTATCTGCTTTACCGTGGGGGGGGGCATGCGCGGGGTGATCCTGGCGGTGGCACTGACCCACTGGCCCAAGCTGGCGCTCATTCTCTGTGCCGAGGCGCGGCGCATCGCCAGCAGCGACTACGTGGTGTTGGCCCGCAGTCAGGGGATGGGGGCGCTGCGCCGCTGGCGTACCCACCTGCTGCCGGGGCTGTTGCCCCAGTGGTTTATCGGCACCCTGCTGATGTTCCCCCATGCTGTGCTGCACAGCGCGGCGCTGAGCTTCCTCGGCTTTGGTCTGGCGGCCCACGAGGCCTCCCTGGGTCTGCTGCTGGCCGATGCCCTGCGTTATCTGGCCGGTGGCGGCTGGTGGCTGGCCCTCTTCCCCGGTCTGATGCTGCTGACGTTGGTTTTACTGTTTGATCAGGCCACTCGCGCCCTGCAACAACTCTGGTTTGGGGGAGAACCATGCTGAGTTTTGAAAGCGCCATCTGGCGTCAGCACAGTCTGGCTGGCGCCGCTGTTCGATCAGGTGACTCGCGCGCCCTGCAACAACTCTGGTTTGGGGGTGAACAATGCTGAGCTTCGACCAGTTGACCATAGAAGCGGCCCACTACTCCTGGCTGGGTCGGCGCAGCTGGCGGCCGCTCTTGACCGATATCAGCCTTCAACTGGCGCCGGGGGAGATAGTGGCGCTGGTGGGGGGGAGTGGCGAGGGCAAGAGCCTGTTGCTGCAAAGTGCCCTGACCCTGCTGCCGGACAACCTGCGCATGCGCGGCACCATCTTCCTCGATGGCGTGCCCCTGTGCGACGCCAGCCGGGCCGGACTGCGCGGCCACACCCTCTGCTATGTGCCGCAGGGGGTGAGCGCTCTCAACCCGCTGCTGACGGTGGAGCGCCAGCTGGGACGGGCGGCGCGTCTGTGCGGTCAGAGCGGTTCTCGCGAGCGGCTCGGCCAGCAACTGCTGCGCTACCAGTTGCCCGCCACCACCCTGGACAGCTATCCGCGCCAGCTCTCCGGCGGCATGGCCAAGCGTATTCTGGCCTGCACAGCGGCCCTTGGCGGTGCCCGCTACATTCTGGCGGACGAGATCACCGCCTGGCTCGACGAGGGGCTGGCCTGCCAGCTGCTCGGCCAGTTGCGTGAATTGGCCAATCAGGGCAGCGGCATCCTCTGGGTGACCCATGATCTGGCACTGGCGGCCCGTTTTGCCGATCGCATCGTGGCGCTGCATCAGGGGCAGGTGAGCGACACCTTGAGCTGCCACCATCTGCGCCAGGGGCAGGGGAGCGAGATGCTCCGTGCCCACTGGCAGGCGCTGCCGGAGTTCAACGCACTCTTCTCTGTGCCGGAGGTTTCCTGATGTTGGAAGTACGAAATCTCAATATTGCCCAGGGGGAACGCGCTCTTTGGCAGGGGTTATCGCTGACGGTGAAAGCGGGCGAGCGGCTCGGCATCTCTGCCCCGAGCGGTCATGGCAAGACCACGCTGGGGCGGGTATTGGCCGGTTGGCAACCGATTGGGACTGGCGGGCAGATCCTGCTGGATGGGCAGCCTTTGCCTAAGCAGGTGAAAGGCTACAATCCCATCCAGCTGGTGCCCCAGCACCCGGAACTCACCTTCAATCCCTATCGCACTACCGGGCAGGCGCTCTGGGATGTGTGGCGTCCCGATGAGGCCATGCTGGCCCGCTTTATGGTCAAGCCTGCGTGGCTCGGTCGTAAACCCGGTCAGCTCTCCGGTGGCGAGTTGGCGCGCATCGCGTTGCTGCGCGCCCTCGATCCCCGCACCCGATTGCTGATTGCCGATGAGGTGACCGCCCAGCTGGATCCGCAAATTCAGCGCCAGCTCTGGCGGGAGTTGATGATGGAGTGCGAGCAGCGTGGTCTTGGCATGCTTGTCTTCAGTCACCAGCAGGCATTATTGCGCCAGGTTTGCCATCGGGTGCTGCGCTTTGGTGAGGTGCAGCCCGTGAGTGTATTGGCTGAAAATGCGGCCTGAGGATTGGTTTCCCCTCATCCCCAGCCCTTCTCCCGCAAGGGGAGAAGGGAGCAGAAGGTGCCATTTCGCCAGGCTCGGGGTTTAGGGTTTGGAGAACCTCGGGGGTTTGAAAATATGGTTGGTTGTTATGCTCGAAGCCCCCTGAGGGGTTTGAGGGAGTCGTATAGTCGCGGCATCCACAAACCGGTTCCCTCTCCCTGGGGAGAGGGCCAGGGTGAGGGGCCGCGAGTGTGAGGCGCTGGCCACTCTGGACAGATAGCACGGCCGACAAGGTCCATAGAAAACAAGAGAGAGAGGCATCAGCCTCCCTCTCTTTATCTACCGTTAGCAACGGCGTTTAACCGGTTCAGGCACTGGCCAGCCAGTTAAGCCAGGCATCCATCCCTTCGCCTGTGGTGGCACTGACCTGGATTACCTGGATATAGGGGTTGACCCGTTTGGCGTTCTCGATGCAGCGGGCCACATCAAAGCTGACGTAGGGCAGCAGATCGATCTTGTTGATCACCATCAGCTGGGCGGCGGCAAACATATCCGGGTATTTCAGCGGCTTCTCTTCCCCCTCGGTGACGGAGAGGATCGCCACCTTGTACTTCTCGCCGAGATCGAAGCTGGCGGGGCAGACCAGATTGCCGACGTTCTCGATAAAGAGGATGCCCCCTTCATTGGCGGGCAGCTGGTGGCAGGCGTCGTGGACCATCTTGGCGTCCAGATGGCAGCCCTTGCCGGTGTTGATCTGCACGGCAGGCACGCCGGTGGCACGGATGCGATCCGCATCGGCGCTGGTCTGCTGATCCCCTTCGATGACAGCGCAAGGGCGCTTGTCGGCCAGCTGGCGCAGGGTTTCGCACAGCAAAGTGGTCTTGCCTGAACCCGGGCTCGATACCAGATTGAGCACCAGCTGGGCCGCCTCGTCGAAGTGTTCGCGGTTGTGGGCCGCCAGCGCGTTGTTCTTGGCCAGCACATCCATCTCGATGGCGATCAGCTGGCGCTGCCCCATGCCCGGAACCGACAATCCCGCTTCCCCTTTGCCGTAGTGCAGATCACCCTGCTGGTGGTCATGGTCATGGTCATGGTCATGGTCATGGCTGTGATCATGGGGATGCGCGTGGGAATGGCCGTGGTCATGAGAGTGGGCATGTTCATGATGATGGTCGTGGGGGTGATCATGGTGGTGATCGTGTGGGTGATCATGCCCCTCATGGCTCATGGGAGCCCGCACCCCGTGGTAGTGGTGATGGACATCCCCCTGATGGTGGTAGTGGTGGTGAATGATCAGGGTGCGCGGCGCGCTCTGCTCGTGGTCATGATGGTGATGGGCGTCATGAGCATGATGATGGTCGTGTTCATGGTGATGTCCATGTTCATGATGATGCTCATGATCGTGCTCATGATCGTGCTCATGGCCGGCGATCCGCGCCTGGCCGCATCCGCATACGCTACACATATCAACTTACCTCGATGTCGGTGATGCGCAGGCTATCGCCCTGCGCGACTCGTAATTTGTATCCGCCACACTCGGGGCAGGCTTGCCCACGCTCGGTGAGGGTGATCGTCTGGTTGCAGTCGTAACACCAGGCCTCTGCCGCCTGGTGCTGAAAGTGCAGCTGGGCTCCTTCGACGGCAGTGCCCTTGGCGGCCGCCTCGAAACAGAAGGCAATGGTGTCCGGGTCGACACAGGAGAAGCTGCCGACCTCGAGCCAGAGGGCGGTCACCTTGGTAAAGCCCCGCTGGGTGGCCTGTTCGGCCGCCAGATCGATGGCGGCCATGGCCAGAGACATTTCGTGCATGGTGGCTCCTTAACCGATATGGGGAGGTGTGACTCCCCTCTGTCATTGGCTGAACGACATGGCCGCTCAGCAGATCCGCGGCAGCAGTTCCCCCTGCGGCAGCTCCAGATAACGGCGGCTGCCCCAGGGGTTGTTCAGGATCACCTTGTGGCGCTTGCTTGCCTGCACCACGCCGATCTGGCTGGCGCTGGGGTTGAACTGCCGCAAGATGCCCAGCGCGTCCTGCGCCTGTTCGGCAGGCAGGGCCAGCACCATGGTCCCCTCGTTGGCGAGATCATGGGGCTCGAAACCGTAGAGTTCGCACAGGCCCCGCACCGGATCGCACACCGGAATGGCGGACTCCTCCAGTTCGATGGCCACCTGGGAGGCGCTGCTCCATTCGTTGAGCACGGCGGCAAGGCCACCGCGGGTGGCGTCGCGCAGGGCGTGAGGGGCAATGCCAGCTTTTAGCAGCGCTTCGACCTGCGGCCAGAGGGTTGTGCAGTCGCTCTTGAGATCAGATCCCAGTTGCAGGGCGTCGCGGGCCATCAGGATGCAGGCGCCGTGGCTGCCGATATCCCGCGACACCAGAATGGCGTCACCGGCCTTGAGGCTCCGCACCGAGATGCCCCGGCTCTGTTCGGGCAGCGGGAAAGTGCCGACCCCGCTGGTGTTGATAAAGATCTTGTCGGCCGCCCCCTTGGGCACCACCTTGGTGTCGCCGCAGACGATACGGGCGCCGCTCTTGGCAAGCTCAGCCGCCATCGATTCGACGATGCGGACCAGATCGGCGTAGGGGAAGCCCTCTTCGATAATGAAGCTTGCGCTCAGATACTCGGGCTTGGCCCCCATCATGGCCAGATCGTTGACCGTGCCGGCGATGGCCAGCTTGCCGATATCGCCCCCCTCGAAGAAGAGCGGCGAGACGGTAAAGCTGTCGGTGGTGAAGGCAACGGGGCCGCTTACCGGCAACAGGGCGGCATCTTCACAGCGCAGCAGGATCTCGTTGCCAAAGTGGCGAAAGAAGAGCTGGTTGATCAGCTGGTTCATCTCGACGCCGCCGCCGCCGTGGCTAAGTTGGATTTCTCTCATAGGGTCTGGTTCTCCACAAGATTGCAGAAACAGGCTGGTTCATCTCTCCTCATCACCCGACCGCCGTGGCTTAACTGAATTTCTCTCATTGGATCCCCATATATCGGTAGTAGGCATTGCAGGCCCCTTCGGAGCTGACCATGCAGCTGCCCATGGGCTGGGTCGGGGTGCAGCCCCGGCCAAAGACCTTGCACTGGTTCGGCTTGGCCAGCCCGCGCAGGATATCGGCGCACTGGCACGCCTTGTGGTCATCGATGGGGGTCTCACTGAGTTGAAAGTGACGCTCCGCATCGCGCCTGGCAAAGGCATCGCGCAGGCGCAGGGCGGAGGCGTTGATGTCCCCCAGACCTCGCCAGCGAAAGTGCTCGCGGGTCTCAAAATATTGGTCGACCAGCCGCTGGGCGGCCCGGTTGCCGCTGGCGGTGACGGCGCGGCTGTACTGCACCTCCAGCGCGTAGCGCCCCTCCACCTTCTGGCGCACCATCATCAAGAGCGCCTCCATCACATCCACCGGCTCGAAGCCGCTCACCACTACCGGCACCTGATAGCGATCGACGATGGGCAGGTAGATATCGGCGCCGGTGATGACGCTGACGTGAGAGGGGCCGATAAAGGCGTTCACCTTGGCCACCCCGTCGGCCATCACGGCGTGGATGGCGGGCGGTACCAGCACATGGTTGATATGAAACAGCAGATTCTCGACCCCTTGCTCTTCAGCGGCAGCCAGCAAGGCGGCCGTCATCGGGGTAGAGGTCTCGAAACCGATGGCGAAGAAGACCACGGTTTTCTCCGGGTTCTCACGGGCGATGCGCAGCGCATCGAGGGGGTCATAGACCGGGCGGACGTCGCTCCCCTTGGCCCGCTGTTGCGCCAGCGTGCCTTTGGAGCCCGGCACCCGGATCATGTCCCCCAGGGTGACCAGAATGACGTTCGGTTGGCGAGCCAGCTCGATAGCCTGATCGATGCGCTCTTTGGGCATGATGCAGACCGGGCAGCCGGGGCCGTGGACAAACTCGATGCTGGCGGGCAACAGCTGGTGCAGGCCGTACTTCATGATGGTGTGGGTATGGCCGCCACACACCTCCATCACCCGCAGCGGTTCGGGCAGATCTTTGGCCAGTTCATTAATTTGGGCGGCGAGGGCGCGGATCACCTCGGGCTGACGAAAGCCCTGAAAGAGATCATTGAGGGTCAGCATGGCAAGATATCCTGCTCTGGCATCAGGGCCACCATCTGGCGGAAGCTCTCGAGGCTGGCCTGCGCCTCCTCTTCGTCAATCTTGCTCATCACAAAGCCGATGTGGAGCAGCACATAGTCGCCCACCTGGAGCGGCTCTTCGAGCAGCATGCAGCTGACGCGCCGCTGCACTCCCAGGGTGTCGACGGTGACGCAGTTATCTTCGGGGTGCAGCTGCACCACCTGAGAGGGGATGGATAGACACATGGATTTCAGGACTCCGACAAGGTGACACAACCGGATGTGACAGGCTGGTGCGTGGCAAGATGGTGGATGGCAAACCAGAGCTGACCGGCGGCGATGCCACCGTCATTGAGCGGCAGGGTTTCGCTGGTCAATACCTGCCGGCCGGCGGTTTCGAGAGCGGGCACCAGCTGGTCCATCAGCACCCGGTTTTGAAAAACGCCGCCCCCGAGCGCCACCGGATAGCCGGGGAAACGCTCGGCAAGGGCAACCACCAGATTGCTGATGGCACGGATAAAACCGGCGGCCAGGCTGGCGATGGCGGTGCCTTGGCGCCGCTCGTTGACAAGGGTATTGATGAGCTCGGCCCACTCGATCTGCAGCGGCCCCTCTGCTGATTGGCTGAGATCAAAGGCGAGGGGGAAGGGCTGTTCATCGGGGGCCAGCTGCAAGGCAGCCGCCTCCAGCAATAGCCCCGCTTCGCCCTCGTAATCGGGGGTGTCAATCACTCCCAAGAGCGCCGCCACCGCATCGAACAGCCGACCGATGGAGCTGGTGTAAGGGGCGTTGCGACCGAGATGCCAGAGCTGGTGCAGGTTGCTGATCCGCTTAAGGGGCAGTTGCTTGATCAACGGAATATCGAGGGCACTGATCTGCTCAGGGCTGTGCGATTCAAACAGCAGCCCCAGCAGCTGGCGTACCGGCTCGCGGATGGCCGCTTCGCCGCCGATCAGCTTGAAGGGGGCAAGGTGGGCAACCCGCTCAAATCCCTGAACGTCTGCCATCAGCAGCTCGCCGCCCCAGAGGGTGCCGTCATCGCCAAGGCCGGTGCCATCGAAGGCAACACCCAGCACCGGGCCCGTGATGTTGTGCTCGGCCATCACCCCCAGCAGGTGGGCGTGATGGTGCTGCACCTCGAGATGGGTTGCCCCCTGATCGCGGCAATAGTTTTTGGCCCACTGATGGCTGAGATAACCGGGGTGGCGATCCGAGACCAGCAGTTCTGGCTTGAGATCGTAGAGATCGCGAAAGGTGGCCAGGGTCTGCTCGAAGTGCTCCTGCATCGGCAGGCTGTGCAGATCGCCGATATAGGGGCTGTAGATGCGCTGGCGGCCGAAGGCCAGTGCCAGCTGGTTCTTCTGCTGCGCCCCGACCGCCAGGAGCGGCCCCCTGACCGCCTCTTGCAAGCTGGGGGTGCAGGGGGCATAGCCTCGGGCCAGCCGCAACGTCTGGCGTCGCCCGCCCGCCCACTGCACCAGACTGTCGTCGCACGGGTGCAGGATTGGGCGGTTGTGATCCAGGATGCCGTCAATCTCGCTGCCGAGTTCCCTGACCACAGCCTCGCACTCGATCAGGATCGGGCTGCCGCGACCATTGGCGCTGGTGGCCACCAGCGGCATGGCGCAGGCGTCCAGCAGCAGCTGATGGAGCGGGGTATAGGGGAGCATGATGCCAAGGTAGGGAATGCCGGGGGCGATCCCCTCGGCCAGTTGCGCGGCTGACTGTCTGGATTCTGAGTGCCGATCATCGTTAATGCGCTTGCGCAGCAAGGTGATGGGTCTGGCCTGAGAGGTGAGCAGTTGCCACTCGTCTTCGCTGCCGGTGACATGCAATTTGGCCTCGGCAAGGGAGCCCATCATCACCGCCAGCGGCTTGCGCGCGCGCCGCTTGAGCGTTCGCAATCTGGCAACACTCTGTTCATTGCGGGCATCACATATCAGGTGATAACCCCCCATCCCCTTGACCGCAATCAGCGCCCCCGCTTGCAGGGCGCGGGCGGCGGTGTGCAGCGCATCCTCGCGCTCGGCCAGCGCATCGCCGCGGCCGGAGCGCCAGCTGAGATGGGGCCCGCATGCGGGGCAGCTCACCGGCTGGGCGTGGTAGCGTCTGTCCAGCGGGTTTTCATAGGCCGCCGCGCAGCGCGGGCACATGGCAAAGCCTGCCATGGCGGTGTGGGGTCTGTCGTAGGGGAGGCGGCGGATGATGGTGTAGCGCGGGCCGCAGTGGGTGCAGTTGGTAAAGGGGTAGTGGTGGTGGCGATCGTTGGGATTGGCCACGTCCCGGGCGCACGCCTCGCACATCCCCTGATCCGGCGAGATGGCGACCGTGGCCGTGCTCTGCTGCTGGCTCGCTTTAATTCGAAACTGGCCATGAAATTGGCCATCAAAGTCGGGATCATGAGCAAGGGGCAGCTCCCGCTCGCTGAAATGATCGATACGGCTTAAGGGCGGCGCCAGTTCCCGCAGTTCGCGGGCAAAGGCTGTGAGCTGCTCAGGCGATCCTTCGGCGCCAATGGTGACGCCGTTGGCATCGTTCAACACATAACCGGCAAGGCTGTGGCGCAGCGCCAGTCCATAGACGAAGGGGCGAAAGCCGACCCCCTGCACTATACCGTCGATATGAAATTCGCGGCGCAGCCGGTTGGCCACCGGATTGGCAGAGACAGAGGGGGCAATGGTGGCGCTCATGCCAGTTCCATCTCATCTTGAGTCTGCGGCAAGCGCAGCACCCGGCGCTCGTTCTCCTCGCGCCGCACCCAGCCATCCATCTCCATGCGCAGGCAGAACGGAATGGCGTATTTGCGCGACAAACCGGTGATCTCCTTGAAGGATGCCATGTCGATCAGATCTCCCACCTGCTGGCCCGCCAGCACGGTGGCGACCATCTGGTTGTAAAGGGCGGCGTCGTAATAGATGGGGCCATCGAGCTGCACCAGATACTTGAGTCGCGCCAGGTTGCGCAGCTGCTTTTGCAACGCGCAGTTTTTTTGTAAACCATTGCGCAGCAAGCCCTGTTGCAGGGCTGCGGGCAGCTTGCGGGTGATAAAGGGATCCAGCTCCACACCGCCGGGGCCCAGTTTACCGGGCTCGTACCCCTCCTTGCCTTGATCTCGCACCACCTTGAGCACCAGCAGCGCCTCTTCCCCCAGATCGTCTTCCGACTCGCCGCTGCCCGGTTGCCACTTGTCATGGTGCAGGCGAATGAGCTGCTCGCTCTTGAGCTGCTGGAGCAGGGCTTGAATGACCGGCAGGGCGATGCCAAAGCGGGTTGCGAGCTCGGCGGTGCTGAGCGGTTCGCTGGTCAGCGTGGCCAGCAGCTGGTCGCGGCTCTGGGCCAGCCAGCAGCTATCCAGCAGCCAGTCAGCGAGGGGGGTGACCTGCTCTGGCCGCGAGTCAAAGCGGCTGGCCAGCACATAGCCGTTGAGCCCCAGTTGCAGGGTGGCCGGGTTGTAGCGCTCCAAGTCATCAGGCAGCTCGCCCAGCAGGGCGTGCAGCGCCTTGCGTCTGGCGGGGTGGATGTCGCCGCACCAGACGATGCGGGCGCCGTGCAGCAGTTCGCTGCTGCCGTGGCGAATGATGGCGAGCGGCTGGCCGAAGAAGCAGGGGATGGGGCTGGTAAAGATCAGCCGCGCCAGCCGGGTATCCTTGATGGGCACGAAACGGGCCCGGCCATGCCAGCTGCCGAGGGCCACTTCCACTTCTCGGTTGCGCTGCTCCCGGATGCTGTCGCCGACCTCATTTAGCCGCACGATCAGATGAGTCGCTGCCTCGCACTGGCCAGCTGCGCTGGTGAGGCAGTGACCGCGGGTCACCTCCTTGTGGGGCACTTTTTTAAGTCCCACCGCCACCCGGCAGACGGCGCCGATCTCGTCGACGCTCTGGTGATAGGCCTGCAGGGAGCGCACCTGCACCTCCCGATCGGCGGGGTAGAGGCGCAGCTTGTCCCCCACCTTGAGGCTGCCCTGCTGCAGGGTGCCGGTGAGCACGGTACCGGTGCCGTTGGCGGTAAAGACCCGGTCTACATAGAGGCGCGGGGCGGCCTGTTCGCGGGGGGCATGATGCTCGGCCATATCCCCCAGCTGGCGCACGATGGCGGCGTGCAGGGCAGCCATATTGGCGCCGGTTTTGGCGCTGACGCTGACGATGTCGGGCACCATGCCGCTCTCGTCCATCACCCGCTCCAGCAGGCTCTCTTCAAGCAGTAAAAGCTCGTCGGGGGAGACCAGATCGCACTTGTTGATGCAGACCAAGAGACGCGGCACCCCCATCGCCCTGAGCAGGCGCAGGTGATCGCCGGTCATCGGCATCCACCCCTCGTCGGCGGCGATGACCAGCAGCACCAGATCCAGACTCCAGAGCCCCGCCACCATGTTGCGGATATAGCGCTCGTGGCCGGGCACGTCGATGACGCCTATGGTGTTGCCCTGACCGTCGTCAAAGTGGGCAAAGCCGAGATCCTGGGTCATGCCGATGGCCTGCTCATGGGCGCGGGCCGTGGTGATGCCGGTGAGCGCCTTGATCAGCAGGGTCTTGCCGTGATCCACGTGGCCGGCAAGACCGATAACGGCGCGATAGGGGGTCATGGGATCAGGGCTCCTCGGTCGCATTTGTTGCATTGAACGGGGTGGGCAGCAGCAACTCCTTGAGTTGGGCGATCAACAGCGCCATCTCCGCCGGCAGCAGGGTGGCCATATTGAGCAGCACCTTCTGCTGGCGCACGGTGGCGATGACCGGCACCGGCAGTTCGCGCAGAGCGTCTAGCAGCTGCTGGGCCGGACGCGGGTCGGTGCACTCCAGCGCAGGCGCCGGATAGAACTCGTCCGGCAAGGTGCCGCCGCCCACCACCAGTTGGGCGGGAACCGGCACAAAGCAGCCGGGAAGGGCGGCCATCAGCTGGTCTGCTCTTGCCTGCATGGCGGCCGGGTTGCTTAAGACTTGCTGGGCGATGCCCTCGCCGACGGGAGATTTGTTGAGCTTGTGGATGAGCAGCCGTTCGAGCAGGGAGTAGACGATGCGGCTCGGGCGGAAGGTGCGCATCATGGGGTGTTTTTCCAGCCGCTTGATAAGGTCGCTGCGGCCGCTGATGATGCCCGATTGCGGGCCGCCCAAGAGCTTGTCGCCTGAGTAGCAGACCAGATCCGCCCCTGCCTTGATGTACTGGCGCACCGAGGTTTCATCCGGCGCAAACTCCTCGGTGGTCAAGCCGGAGCCCTGATCCACCGCCAGCACCACGTGCTCGGGCAGGGCGCGGGCCACCTCGCCGATATCGGGGGATTCGGTAAAGCCGCGAATGGCGAAATTGGATCTGTGAACCATCAGCACCAGCGCGGTCTGCTCCGTGATGGCATCCAGGTAATCCCGGGCTGTGGTGATATTGGTGGTGCCCACCTCCACCAGCTTGGCGCCGGAGAGCGCCAGAATGTCGGGAATGCGAAAGCCGCCGCCAATCTGGATCTGCTCGCCGCGCGAGACGATCACCTCGCGCCCCTTGGCCACCTCCTGCAGCAGCAAAAAGAGCGACGCGGCATTGTTGTTGACCACCAGCGAATCCTCGGCCTGGGTGAGGCAACGGAGCAGGGGGGCGATCAGCCCCTTGCGCCCGCCGCGCTTGCCGGTGGCGAGATCCAGCTCCAGATTGTTGTAACCGGTGTTGAGGTCGCGCACCTCGTCCCACAGATCGGCACTTAACGGCGAGCGCCCCAGATTTGTATGCACCAGGGTGCCGGTGGCGTTGATTACCCGGGTCTGACGCTGGCGCAGTTGCTGCTGGCAGCGCTTGGCAATCAGCGCTTCAAGGCGTTCAGCGGTGACTCCGTGCTGGCGAAACGTCTCACTCTGGCGCAGTTCGCTCAGGGTGTCGCGCACCGCCTGGGTCACCAGCGGGCGGCTCAGCGCCTCGATAAAACCGGCGAGAAAGGGTTGCTGCAGCAGCTGTTCCACTTGTGGCAAGCGGCGCTGGTTTGCTGGAGTCGCAGCATAAGAGGCGCTGGGGGCGAGGGAGGATACGTCAGACGGAGTTGGCATGGGATGACCCGGGCTGTGCGTGGGAGTGACATGCACGCCGCCTTGCCGGAGGAAGGCCGCTGCGACGCTGCTTATTTGCTGCTTTTAGCCATTCATGAATTAATTAAAAAGGCGAATGGATAAATTAATGTTTGAGCAGAAAAATAAGGGTGTCGGAGCGCATTCAGATTATATTGGCAATGCGACAGGCGCCTTGTTAGAACAATATGTGAAACAGTCGTCAACCAGCCTGAAACATAATTGACGGTTTCTATCCAATATATGAAATTTGGCGGAAGAGGCAGGAATCGAACCTGCCAAAGCCTTCTCGGCTCACATCGGTTTTGAAGACCGAGGAGGCCACCAGACCCCATCAACTTCCGTAACGGTCGCCATTTTGTGGCAAATTTCTGTGACTGGCAACGCTTTTTTTGTCATAAAAAAGCGAGAGTTAGCGATTTTTTGAAAAAATAAAAGAACCTTGTTTTATATCAAGTTCAGCACAATTAGCCCGATGTTTTTAATTTAACATCGGGCCTCGGTCACATTGCCGGAACCGTCGGTCAATAACGGCAGTTAACAACTCGCTAAATAATCACCGGCTGGCGTTGGCAATATTCCACTGATCCAGTTTATCTATTAACAGACCAGTGTCACTGGCGGCATCAAGATGCTGATATAGATAATCCATCGCCCCGCTCACCATCTCGGTCATCGGGAAGGAGAACGCCACGATGGCCGGTTGTACCCCGACAAAGATCACCTCGGGGACAAAGGTCTTGAGCTCGTCGATCAGGAAATTGAGCGGCATGTTGTGGGTGGAGAAGATAAACATCTCGGCGATGGTCTCGGGGGGGATCACCTGCAGGGTTCCCGCCTTCTCGCCGATCTCGGCGGCATCCACCAGCACCACCCGCTCCGGTTGCAGCTCCCGCACCTTGTAGACCACATTTTCTGGCGCGATGCCGCCGTCGATATGGATCCAGCCGGGCAGGGGGGCGGCTTGCAGCTTGTCGGAGAGATAGGGGCCGGCACCGTCGTCCCCCATCATGGCATTGCCCACGGTCAACACGAGATTGCAGCCCATCAGCGGCTCCTTACCATCAGGTACATATGGGGGTCGTTAAAGAGGGCGGTGAGCTGATCCATAAAGGTATTGGTCCAGCCCAGCTCCTGCTCATCGAGCAGATTGTCGGCTTTGCGCAGTCGGTCGAAGGCGCAGGCCAGCATATGGCAGTGCTCGCGATAGATGGTGATCTCGCCAAAGGTGAGAAACCCCTCCATCTTGCGGCGCGCTTCGCTCCCCTCTGGCAGCTTGGCTACCCAGTCGCGATAACCGGTCAGCGAGCAGACCAGGTCTGCTCGCAGGCAATCGACAATGCCGAGGTGATGGCCGATGGCGAGGCTGTAGTACATCACCTCCCTGGCCTCTTCCGGCACGTCGAACTGCTCGTCGACGAACTTGCGCGAGAGGCGATAGAAGAAAACCTCGTCAGCCATGCACCGCCTCTCCCTTGCCGGCCGCTCGGTTGAGGCAGGCGTTTGCGAGGTTGTTGACGATCTCCGCCAGGCGCGGATCGTCGTGCTGATCGAGGTAGCTCTGGATGCGCAGATCCACATCCTGCTGGGTCGCCCCTTCGAGCAGGGCCATAAACTCGTCGGCGATGATCCGCCCCTGACGATAACCGGCCATGCGGCGCGCCTCGCGTTCGATCATCACCCGAATTTCGTTGGGGATGCCGGTGTGGCGCAGCTCGACCCGCTCACCCGGTTGCACCTCGTGGCTGGTGGCTTTGAGTTTTTGCTCAAGCAGGCCGAGCGCCACCGCAAAGCCGTAGATGGTAGCCGCCGGTGTCGGAGGGCAGCCGGGGATATAGACATCCACCGGCACGATCTTGTCGGTGCCGCCCCAGACGCAGTAGAGGTCGTGGAAGATGCCACCGTCACAGCCACAGGCGCCGTAGGCGATGCAGATCTTGGGATCGGGCGCCGCCTCGTAGGCGCGCAGGGCCGGCACCCGCATCGCCCGGGTCACCGCGCCGGTAAAGAGCAGGATGTCGGCGTGGCGCGGGGAGGCGACCACCTTGATGCCGAAGCGCTCGGCATCGAACAGCGGGGTGATGGTGGCGAAGATCTCGATCTCGCAGGCGTTGCAGCCGCCGCAATCGACCCGGTAGACATAGGCCGAGCGGCGAATGTCCTTGAGCAGGGTCTTCTTGAGTTTGGTGATCTCGGGATCCTGTGCCAGCGGCACGGCGCGGGTATGGGCATGGCCGACAACCGGTTCTATGCCTTTGATCTTGCTCATCACATCAACTCCTTTTGTGCAGCTATCGGTGTGATCAGGGCCGAGTCAGGCTGGCTCAGCATGCTCTGTTTTCGTTTGCAGTCGGGGCAGTGGTGCAGCCGCTCTGGAGGCGCAAGCGGCTTGGCATCGCGAGCGAGCGGTGTGCCTGCCTGCTTGAGGGTGTCCTCCACCAGCGCCACCAGCTTGCTCGGGGCAAAGTAGGTGCCGCACAGGGTGCAGGAGGCCAGCGCGAAGCGGGCCTCCTCATAGAGATCTGCCTTGTTGGTCACCGCCAGCTCGAACTCGGGTGAGAGCGCGATGGCGCGGGTCGGGCAGACCTCCTCGCAGCGGCCGCAGAAGATGCAGCGCGCCATGGAGATCTCCCAGCGGCGCTCGCCGGTCTCCATGTCCACTTCCATCACCAGCGCGTTGGCCGGGCAGGCCTTGGTGCAGGCGGCGCAGGCGATGCACTGATCCGCCTGATATTTCGGTTTGCCGCGAAAATCCCGGTTCACCTCATAAGGGGCGAAGGGGTACTTGGCGGTCGGGGTGCCAGCCTTGAGGATGGTCTTGAACAGCTTGATCATGATGACCCCTTATTTCAGCGGAGAGTGCTTGCGATCGATGCCGTAGCGCTCGATCTCCTTGTAGGAGACCACGGTGGACTTGCCCTTCTTGGGGTCGACCAGAGTAACCCGGTCGGTACAGGAGTAGCAGGGATCCAGACTGCCGATGATGAGCGGCGCATCCGCCACGGTATTGCCGCGCAGCATGTAGCGCAGGGCGGGCCAGTTGGCGTAGGTGGCGGCGCGGCAGCGCCAGCGGAACAGCTTCTGGTTGTCCCCGGTCATGCTCCAGTGGACGTTCTCGCCGCGCGGCGCTTCGGTAAAGCCCAGCGCAAACTTGCCCGGCTGGTAGGTGAAGCCTTCGGTGAGCAGTGGCCCTTCCGGCAGGTGCTCCAGGCCAAACTCAATCATGTCGAGGGAGTCGTAGAGCTCGTGGATCCGTACCAGTACCCGGGATTGCACGTCGCAACCCGCCTTGGTCTGGATCTCCATCGGCAGCTCGCGGTAGCCGGCAAAGTCGTGGACCCGGCGCACGTCGCGCTTGAAGCCGCTCGCCCGCACCATGGGGCCGACGCAGCTGAAATCGCGGGCAATCTGCGGCTCGAGCTTGCCGATACCGATGAGGCGGGAAGAGATGTTGGCGGTATCCAGCAGCATGGCCACCAGGGGTTTGAGCTCATCACGGAGCTCGCGCACCAGCTGGGCACCCTTGATGCGATCTTCCTTGAAGATGTCGCGGCGTACCCCGCCAATCAGGTTGAGGCCGTAGGTCTTGCGGGCGCCGGTCAGCAGCTCGGCCAGGGTCATGGATTTCTCCCGCACCCGGAAGAACTGCATGAAACCGGTGTCGAAACCGGTGAAGTGGCTCGACAGGCCGATGTTGAGGATATGGCTGTGCAGGCGCTCCACCTCCAGCAGCACGGCACGGATCATCTTGGCCCGCTCCGGCACCGGAATACCCATGGCGTTCTCTACCGAGGTGGTGTAGGCGACGCTGTGGGTAAAACCGCAGATGCCGCAGACCCGGTCGGTCAGAAACGCCACTTCGTTGTAGCCCATGCGGGTTTCCGCCAGCTTCTCCATGCCGCGATGGACATAGAAGAGGCGGTAGTCGGCATCGATGATGTCTTCCCCGTCGACGAACAGACGAAAGTGGCCCGGTTCGTCCGAGGTGATGTGCAGCGGGCCGACCGGCACGATGCGGTTGGCATCACTGCCGAGCTCATTGACGAAGGGGTAGGTCTCGGTGTCGGTGGTGGGCATCGGGCGCTGGCGATAATCCATGGCGTCCTTGCGCAGGGGGTGGATATCCTCCGGCCAGTCGTCCGGCAACACCAGACGGCGTTCGTCCGGCAGACCGATGGCGCGCAGGCCGTACATGTCGCGGATCTCCCGCTCGCCCCACACCGCCGCCGGAATGGTCGGGGTGATGGAGGGGTACTCCTGGGTATCGGCATCCACCAGCACCCGGACTGTGATCCAGCACTTGGTGTCACCTTCCATGGAGAAGACGTGGTAGACGGCGAAGTGGCCGTTGAGGCTGCGCTCGTCATTGGCAAAGGAGAGCGGAAGCCAGCCCCCCAGCTGATGGAAGATCAGGCTGGCGGTCTCGACCAGACTGGTGGGCTTGACGGTGATGGTGGCCTGATCGGCGGTTTGCCACTCCTCGTCGACGATGGCGTGGGGCAGTTGTGCTCGCACCTGCTGGATGTAGTCGCAGCCGATGCGATCCGAAATGGCGATGGTCATGCAGTTCTCACTTTAATGTTCGGGAATGAGCATTCACAAATGATGAAATCGGAAAAAGTTGCTGTGCTGGCGGGCATGACTCAGACCCCGACCAGATAGGCGAGCAGCGCCAGCAGGGCCAGCCCCAACCCATAGCGAGTGAGCCTGTGGGTGCGCACGAACTGGGTACGGGCCATGGCGTTTTCGATGATGCCAGCCAGCAAAAAGGCCACCAGCAGCTTGCAGGCGAGGATCAGCGCCGCGCCGATGAGTGCCGGCAGACTCCAGTTAGCCGCCTTGCCGAAGGGCAGGAAAATCACCAGAAAGAGCTGCACCACCACCAGCTGCTTGAGGCCCATGCTGAGCTTGAGCAGGGCCAGCCCCGCACCGGAGTACTCGGTGAGCGGCCCCTCTTGCAGCTCCTGCTCGGCTTCGGCGCAGTCAAAGGGCAGCTTGCCCATCTCGACAAACACCGCGAAGGCGCAGGCGGCACCGGCCAGCAGGGTGGCGATGGGCGCGGCCAGTGGCTGGGTCGCCACATAGCTGCTGATATTGCCCAGATCCGAGCTGCCCACCATCATCGCCATGATGAAGCAGGCGAGCACCAGAATGGGCTCCACCAGAATGCCGAGGGTCAGTTCGCGGCGGGCCCCGATCCCTGCAAACATGCTGCCGCTGTCGAGACCCGAGAGCGAAAAGAAGAAGCGGAAGATGGCGAACAGATAGATGTCGGTGATGAGATCCCCGGCGATGGGGAAGGGGGACTCATGAGTCAGGGTCGGCAGCGCCATCCCCACCAGCAAGAGGGCGGCAATGAGCAGCGCAGGGATCAGATTGAAGATGATGCCGGCAGGCTCAGGGGTCACCTCCTGGCGGCGCAGGAGCTTGGCGATATCACGGTAATCCTGCAGCAGGCCCGGTCCCTGACGGGAGTGCATCTTGGCCCGCAGCACCCGGTTGAAACCGGTGGCGAGCGGCGCCAGCGCCAGCATGGCGATGGCCTGGGTCAGGGCGAGGGCGACCATGCCCCAGCTCGGCATTTCAAGAACAGGCATATCAGACTCCTACAGCCATCAGGATAAAGAGCGCCAGAACAATGGCGTGCAGCAGCCAGCCGGTTGTCCCGCTGGTATCGCTCACCCCGTGCAGGGCGCTGGCCAGATCGAGCTGCGGCTGCTTGCGATAGAGCGGCGCGCAGAGCTGGCGCAATGTGTGGGTGACACCGCCAGAGGTGAGGCTCATGCGCTCCTCATAGGCGTAACCGCAGGCCCATGGCGTGCCAGCATGACGACGACCGAGCTTGGGCCCCTTGAAGATGGCCAGTACCAGCAGCGGGATGAGGAACAGACCCAGCAAGGTGATGGCGATAACGGGCGGGGAGAGGATCGCTTGTGAGCTGTCGAGTGGCAGCAGGGTGGCGCCGGTGGCGACACTCATCTGGCTGGCAACGAGTGCCTGGCCATAGCTGGCGATATGGGGGGCAATCCAGGGGGCGCCCAGACCCAGCACCAGACAGACACCGGCCAGCAGCAGGGTGCCTGCCACCATGGCGCCCGGCACTTCGCGGGCGTGGCTCGCCTTCTCGCTGCGCGGGGCGCCGCAGAAGCAGATGCCGTACACCTTGACGAAACACATCACCGCCATGGCGCCGGTTACCGCCAGCATCACTACCGCGAGCGGCGCAACGACGGAGGTGCCGAGTTTGGTCATGGAAAGGAGCGACTGATAGATAAACCACTCGCTGACAAAGCCGTTGAGCGGCGGCAGCGCCGAAATGGCCATGGCACCTATGAGGAACGCCAGTGCAGTCCAGGGCATCAGCTTGGCCAGGCCCCCCATCTTGTCCATGTCGCGGGTGTGCAGGCGGAACATCACCGAGCCGGTGCCCATAAAGAGCAGGCTCTTGAAGATGGCGTGGTTGAGCAGGTGATAGAGGGCGCCGAGCAGCCCCAGCACCACCAGTGGCGGTTGCTGGTTGGCGATGCCGATCATGCCGATGCCCATTCCCATCAGGATGATGCCGATGTTCTCCACCGTGTGGTAGGCGAGCAGCCGCTTGAGATCGTGCTCGGCCAGTGCAAACAGTACCCCGAGCACCGCCGAGCAGGCACCGAAGATCAGCACCACATAGCCCCACCAGAGCTGGCTGGCGCCGAGAAAATCGATGCTGACCCGCAAGATGCCAAAGAGACCCAGCTTGACCATGACGCCAGACATCAGCGCCGAGATATGGGACGGCGCAACGGGCTCGGCCACCGGCAACCAGCCGTGCAGCGGCACGAAACCGGCGCGCAGGCCAAAGCCGCAGAAGCTGAGCAGAAACACCAGCGAGGCCAAACCCCCCGCCAGATGGTGCTCGCGCAGCGCGGCGAACTCCAGCGAGCCGCTTTCGCGGCAGAGCAGCCAGAAGGCGATCAGCACCAGCGCCATGCCGATATGGTTCATCACCAAGTAAAGCCGGCTCTGTTTGGCGGCCTCCGGGTTGGTCTTGACCAGCCAGTAGGTGGTGAGGGTCACCAGCTCGTAGCAGAGCAAGAAACCGAGCGCGTTGTCGGCCAGCACCATGCCCACCATGGCAAAGAGGAAGAGGTTCATCAGCGCGCCGATGGCCACATCTCCCTTGCCCTGATATTCGCGGATATAGGCAAAGGAGTAGAGCGCGACGGCAACGCCGACCGTGCTGATCACCAGCAGCATCAGCGCGGCCAGCATATCGAGGTGCACCGAGCCCAGCAGCCAGAGCTGGCCTTCGACGGTAGCGCCTTGGGCAAAGATCTGGATGGCGGCGACCAGGCCCGCGAGCGAGCCCAGCAGGGCAAAGCCGCTATTGAGGCGGTTGGCCAGTGCGGGCAGTTTTTGCAGCAGCAAACCGGCGGCGGCGCCCAGCAAAAAGAGCAGGAGCGCGGCCATAACAAGGGGGGACAACATCAGCACGCTCCCTCTGTGGTGGATAGATCGGATGCAGGGAGCGCCGTGGCGGGCGCCGAGAAGGCAGAGGCCCCTTGCGGGTTGGTGTCGGCCGCTTGCTGGCGACGGATACGGGCGGCGCGCTCGGTGTCGCCGTCATTGACCAGCTTCAATGCCTGGGAGGGGCAGGCATCGACACAGGCTGGGCCGTCGGCGCGAAATTCGCACAGGTCGCACTTGACGGCGATGCTGCGCACGCCCGGCTCCCAGCTCAGCAGATCCTCGCCAAAGCAGCGCAGGCCGGCAGAGGTGGAGGGGTTGCTGGAGCGGATGGAGCTGGGAATATAGGTGTCGTAACTGGTGGCCATGGCCACCGGACGGCTGCCGCCGCTCTGGATGGCGCCAAAGGGGCAGGCCACGGCGCAGAGGTTGCAGCCGATGCAGAGCGATTCGTTGAGTTGCACGCAATCGCCGGTCTGGCGAATTGCCTCGACCGGGCACACCTTGCTGCAGGGAGCATCGTCACAGTGACGGCACTGAACCGGCATGGTCGCCTGCTCGTGTCGCATAACGGTTAAACGGGGGGCTTGTTGCAAACCTTGCGCCTTGTGTACCTCGCTGCAGGCCGCCATACAGGTGCCACAGCCGATACAAAGCTTGGGGTCAGCGATAACGAAGCGGTTCATAGCCTACCTTGTCGTGTCGCGAACGGAGAAAGTAGGGGCAGGTTGGCAAGATACGGGCCAGCTTGGTTTTGCCTGGCTGGATGAGTGTAAGCGCTTGTTTTTAAATGACTTTAAAAACCGCACCGACGGGTGTCGAGGGCTTGTCCCACTGTCGAACCGTGACGTTCGTCACTTGTGACGAAGCCGCCGGGAGGGTTCGTCACCTTGGAAAACTCAGCATGAGTAGGGTGCAAAGAACGAAGTGAATTGCACCGCTATCAAAATATGTTCTACGGTGGGATGTCTGTGGGGGTCGCCGTGGTGTGCTCCCTTCGCCCCTCGGGGGAGAAGGGCCGGGGATGAGGGGCGGCCATCGGGGTTAACGGAAAAGAAGAGGGAGGCCAATGCCTCCCTCTCTCTTTAGCGCAACTCACGCCATCAGATATCCACCTGGGATCCCAGCTCGATGACCCGGTTGGGCGGGATCTCGAACTGATCCGGCGCGCGCAGGGCGTTGCGCTGCAGCAGCATAAAGAGCTTGCCGCGCAGGTAGAGATACCAGGGGCGCTCCTTCATGATCAGCGACTCGTGGGCCATGAAGAAGGAGGTCTCCATCATCCGGCAGCTCAGCCCCTCGGCGTTGCAGCGGTGGAAGATCTCCTCCACGTTGGGGGTCTCGCGCCAGCCGTAGCTGGCCACCACCCGCCAGAAGGTGGGGGAGAGCTGCTCGATGCAGACCCGGCGCACGTTGTGAACGTAGGGCACCTCTTCCACCCGCAGGGTGAGCAGGATGATCCGCTCGTGCAGCACCTTGTTGTGCTTGAGGTTGTGCAGGAGCGCGTGTGGGATCACGTTGACCACCCGCGACATATAGACAGCCGTGCCGGCCACCCTGGTCGGCGGGGACTTTTCCAGCGAGGCGATCATCGGCTCCAGCGAGTTGCCGTGCTCGTTGAGGCGGCGAATAAGCTGAAAGCGCTCGCTCTTCCAGCTGGTCATCACGGTGAACATCACCGCGCCCAGGGTGAGCGGCAACCAGCCGCCGGAGAAGATCTTGGCGAGGTTGGCGGCAAACAGCGGCACGTCGATGGCCAGCAGCGCGATAAACAGGGCGGCCACCAGGTACTTGTTCCAGTGCCAGCTGTGGCGAGCCACCGAGCAGGAGAGGATGGAGGTCAGCACCATGGTGCCAGTGACGGCGATGCCGTAGGCCGCCGCCAGGTTGCTGGAGTGCTCGAAGCTCATGATGACGATCACCACCGAGATATAGAGCATCCAGTTGATGACCGGAATATAGATCTGGCCGGACTCCTGCTCGGAGGTGTGCACGATGCGGATGGGTGAGAGATAACCGAGCCGCACCGCCTGCCGGGTGAGCGAGAAGACCCCGGAGATCACCGCCTGCGAGGCGATCACCGTGGCCAGGGTCGCCAGCAGCAGCAATGGCAGCAGTGCCCATTTCGGGGCGAGCAGGAAGAAGGGGTTGGTGATGGCTTCGGGATGGGCCAGCAGCAGCGCCCCCTGGCCGAAGTAGTTGAGCACCAAAGAGGGCAACACCACCATAAACCAGGCGCGCCGGATCGGGCTCTTGCCAAAATGGCCCATGTCGGCGTAGAGCGCCTCCACCCCTGTGATGGCCAGCACCACGGCGCCGAGAGCAAAGAAGGAGGCGGTCTGGTACTTGGCAAAGAAGCGCAGCGCCCAGATTGGGTTGAGCGCCCCCAGCACTTCGGGGTGCTGGAAGATGCTGTTCAGACCCAGCACCGCCAGGGTGATGAACCAGGTGAGCATGATGGGGGCGAACAGCTTGCCCACGGTGGCGGTGCCGTGTTTCTGGATGGCGAACAGCAGGGTCAGCACCAGCACCGAGAGCGGCACTATATAGGGGTCGAGGGAGGGGGCGGCGATGTTCAAGCCCTCGATGGCCGACATCACCGACATGGCCGGGGTGATCACCACTTCGCCATAGAAGAAGCTGCCGCCAATCAGCCCCAGGATGATCAGCAAGGGGGTCCACTTGGCCGGGGTGTTGCGGGTGGCCAGCGACATCAGGGTGAGGATGCCCCCTTCGCCGGCGTTGTCGGCCCGCATCACGAAGGAGAGGTACTTGACCGAGACCACTAGGATCAGCAGCCAGAAGATCAGTGAAAGAAAGCCCAGGATGGAGGCGGGCTCTACCCCGAAACCGAACTGGCCGGAGAGGCACTCGCGCAGGGTATAGAGCGGGCTGGTGCCGATGTCGCCATAGACCACGCCGATCGCCGCCAGCGTAACGCCGGACAGGGCTTGTTTGTGATTACCGTTCATGAAGTTGTCTGTCAGTTTGATGGTGACGATTGGCCAGCACGGGCCGCCCCCGTCTATCGGGCGTGCGGCAGGTGCCGCAGGAACGCATTAATGGATTGCGATGGGAAAGGGAGCTAACTGGATATAAAGAGGCTCATCATGGGACACAGTCTGTTCATCTGCCGTTAAGGGTATAATGACACACCCGTCGTGGGTTTATGCTCAGGTATAAATAATCAAAAAGGGGTGGCTAACGAAATTATTAATTGGCCGTTGATTGAAATACCCCGTCCAGACCCTGGCAAGTGATTGTTTTAGCTGGCTATCCATTTTTGCCAGCGTTTTGCATCAAGCTGGCTAAGAAATAAACGATAAAATGCTGACCAATAAAGAGGGGCTCTGGCAGTAAAAGAGAGGGGGTAAGGCTGCAATGGAGTCTTTATTTATCAAGAGACAGCAAGTAGGGTGCAATGAACGAAGTGAATTGCATCGCTAATTAAAAATGCAGGAGGTGCAATGCGCTGCGATTATGCACTCTGCGGTACTACGGCGCTAATAGATAAAAAGCGATTCTCTGTGACCAATAGGTCTCAAAAATTAATGTTTTTATGTTTCCTTTGGCAGGCTGGTTGCTAGAGCAGAAAGTGCATTTTTAAAGTCCTCAGCAGGGCCACGTTTAGATAATTGAACTAATTCATTAAGACCTGTAGAACTGGTAAACGTCATTTCTTGATATAAACAAATTGGTAGCTCATGATTGTTTTTGAATCTGCGGTCAGGTCCACCAGATTTATTTACATATTTCCATGTCTTATCAACAATCAATGCATCGCTTGGAACGGTTTCATCTTCAATAAACCGTCTATCACGTACCGTCACAAGGAGTGTTTGATAGCTTACAGCCCCAACCCCTGCAGCATCGTAAATCAGTACTCGGTCAGGAAAGAAATGCAAAGTCTGACGACCAACGGCAAGTGAGACAGTTTTTACATTCGTTTGTAAATACGGCGGCTCAGAGATCTGAATTGTTGTTGTTTTGCGGTCTACTAAATTGCTGGCACCCGCATGGTATTTTTTATCAAGGACCTTGCCAGAGGCCGATATGTGCCAAGCTTTTCTACATTTCTCCAAGCGTTCAGCTGCTTGGAACAGTTTGTTATATGTAGTCTCCATTTCTGGTTCAAAGTCATAGAACAACACAGTGGTCTTAGTTAGCATATCTCGTGTATGAGATACCCAAGTGAAAAATAAACCTAATACTAACGTGGAAAGTACAATCCACTCTGGTAGATCCATGCCATTCAATAAATATGTAGACCCTAAGGACGCAATGAAAACGATTGGCCATATCCTAGATTTTTTCGCTTATCATTTAGCTCGTTGAGTAACTCAGATGAAGATGAATCAACGATCTGTGTGACATGTGCAGAATCAATTTCCTTTAGCGGTTCGTGAGTGAGAGCATGGGGATTACTTGTAACTTGCTGGCTTTTATCTTTAATTGGATCACTTTCAGATGGAGAACTAGCAATAGTTGAACGATAGTAAATATTTTTCGTGCCAATTCTGACATAGTTTCCCCTGGGGCCTGTTCCAATTTTTAGGCCTTTAATACCAGCAGAAACACCTAGCCCAGATTTTGATAGATTGAAACGAAAAGGGCCAACAGCAATGCTCTTCCTTAAATAAATCCCCATGTTTACTCCGATGTAAAAATGCCCTGCTTAAAGGTTCGTGCGAGGAAATGTTCATTGCAGAGCTGGTTGCCATATGGGTCATCTTATCTGGTCGAGTAAAAAACTGAAGAGGGAGGCGATAGAAACCGGATCTTGCTCAACAAATGGGTCAATAAAGGGTAGTTTTGTTCTTTTTCTGACTAATACCTTTCAAATAGGAAAATTAAACATTTTAGCCGCCGTACAGCTCTCTCTAGGCCTGCTAACACTGCCTTGCTCCCTGTTACTGCCATGCTACCAATGTGTCGTCGGCAGGTCGGCTCCTCGATGGGGAAGAGGCTTCTCAGCCAGTGTCGACCTCGTCACTTTTGTCATGTCGAGCAGGGAGCTGGCCCCTTCGTCACCCTCGTCACCAGCGGCTAATACTGCCTTCGTCATCCAGATTACCCTTTTATTATCATATGCTTGTGATTTTATGACGGGCCATCTGCCCGTGTTGGTCTGATAAATGCTTTGTGGGGGCAGACCGCGTTGTCGCCTGCCAGGTGGGTGAGGGCGGTCGGGTGTAACGAACCATTTAGGATCCCTCTCTATGAACAGCTTCGTGATTGCAGATCCCAGTCTCTGTATTGGGTGTCGTACCTGTGAGGTGGCCTGCGCCGTTTCACACCAGTCAGGGTCCTGCAGCGGGACCCTTGAGCGGGAGGGCGGCCTGCATCTTGCCATCGAGGATGGACATCTGGTCTCCAAGGACAGCCATTTTCAGCCGCGCCTGAAGGTGATCGTGGGTAGCAAGGTGACCACGCCGGTGCTCTGCCGCCAGTGTGAAGACAAGCCGTGCGCCATGGCCTGCCCCAACAACGCCATTGTCACCGAGGATGGTTGCGTCAAGGTGCTGCAGGCGCGCTGCATCGGCTGCAAGTCCTGCGTGGTGGCCTGTCCTTACGGCGCCATGGCGGTGGTGGTGAAAGAGGTGGCCCCCACGGCCGATTCGCTCTTCAAGCGGCCGCAGACCAAGGCGCAGGCGCTCAAGTGCGATCTCTGCCAGCACCGCGAGGCGGGCCCGGCCTGTGTCGAAGTGTGCCCGACCCAGGCGCTGCGGCTGGTCACGCCGGCCCACCTTGACACCCTGAACCGGCAGAAGCAGCTGGCCAGCGCCGAGGCCCTGCTGGCGATGCCAGCACGGGTGTGAGCGGGCTTGCCGAGCCGTTTATCGTTAACAAACAAGAGTGTGAGTCATGAAAAAAGTCATTACCGTGTGCCCTTATTGCGGCACCGGTTGCAAAATCAACCTGCTGGTTGAAAACGACAAGGTGGTGGGGGCCGAAGGCGCCAACGGCCGGACCAACGAGGGGCAACTCTGCCTCAAGGGCTATTACGGTTGGGATTTCTTGAACGACACCAACCTGCTGACCCCCCGTCTCAAGAGCCCGATGATCCGCCGCGAGCGCGGTGGCAAGCTCGAAGCCGTCTCCTGGGACGAAGCGATCGAGTTCGCCAGTAGCCGTCTCTCGGCCATCAAGGCGAAATATGGCCCGGACGCCATCATGACCACCGGCTCTGCCCGTGGCCCTGGCAATGAAGCCAACTATGTGATGCAGAAATTTGCCCGTGCGGTGATTGGGACGAACAACGTCGATCACTGCGCGAGGGTGTGACACGCACCCTCAGTCTCCGGTCTGGAGACAACTGTAGGCAACGGCGCCATGAGCAACGCCATTCCCGAAATTCAAGAGACCAAGTGCCTGCTGGTGTTTGGTTACAACGCTGCTGACTCTCACCCCATCGTCGCCCGCCATATCCTCAAGGCGAAGGCAAACGGGGCCAAGGTGATTGTGTGTGATCCGCGTATGGTGGAGACCGCCCGCATCGCCGATCAGTGGCTGCCGCTCAAAAACGGTTCCAACATGGCGCTGGTCAACGCCTTCGCCAACGTGTTGATCGATGAAGGGCTCTACAACAAGGAGTTCGTCGCCAACTACACCGAAGGGTTCGACACCTTCAAGGCCACGGTGGCCAAGTACACCCCGGAATACGTGGAGGGGATCACCGGCCTCAAGGCCGCCGATATCCGCGCCGCCATTCGCACCTATGCCGCATCGCCTGCTTCCATGATCCTGTGGGGCATGGGGGTGACCCAGTACGGTCAGGCGGTGGACGTGGTCAAGGGGCTCGCGGGTATTGCGCTTTTGACCGGCAACTTCGGTCGCCGTGGCACCGGCTGCGGGCCGGTACGCGGGCAGAACAACGTGCAGGGCACCTGCGACATGGGGATGCTGCCGCACCAGTTCCCGGGCTATCAGTCGGTGAGCGATCCCGCCATCAGCGCCAAGTTTGCCAAGGCGTGGGGGGTGGATGCGCTCTCCCAGAAACCGGGTTATCGGCTGACGGAGCTTGGTCACAAGGTGGAGGAGGGCAAGTGCAAGGCCTTCTACATCTTCGGGGAAGATCCGGCCCAGACCGAGGCCGATCTCGGTCAGTTCCGCCGTACCCTGGCGGGGATGGAGCTGGTGATCGTGCAGGATATCTTCATGACCCAGACCGCCGAGATGGCCGACGTCATTCTGCCCGCCACCAGTTGGGGCGAGCACGAGGGGGTCTACAGCTCGGCGGATCGCGGCTTCCAGCGCTTCTACAAGGCGGTGACGCCGCCGGACAACGTGAAGCCGGACTGGGCCATCTTCTCGCTGATGGCGACCGCCATGGGGTATCCCATGGAGTATCGCGATACCCAACAGATCTGGGACGAGCTGCGCGGACTCTGCCCGCTCTACGCCGGGGTCAGCTATGACAAGATGGCCGATCTCAAGAGCGTGCAGTGGCCCTGTCCGACCGAGGATCACCCGGGCACCAGCACCCTGTTCGAGGGGAATGTGTTTACCACCCCGAGCGGCAAGGGCCAGCTGATTGCCTCCGAGTGGCGGCCGCCGCTGGAGCAGCCCTGTGCCGAGTACCCGCTGGTGCTCTCCACCGTGCGCGAGGTAGGTCACTACTCCTGCCGCTCCATGACCGGCAACTGCTCGGCGCTGCAGACCCTGGCCGATGAGCCTGGCTATGTGCAGATCCACCCGAGCGATGCCAAGAAGCTCGGGGTGAAGGATCAGGCGCTGGTCTGGATCTCGTCGCGTCGTGGCAAGGTGATCACTCGGGCCAACTACAACGAGCGGGTCAACGCCGGGGTGGTCTACATGACCTACCAGTGGTGGATCGGGGCCTGTAACGAGCTCACCATCGAGCACGTGGACCCCGTCTCCTACACGCCGGAGTACAAGTACTGCGCAGTGAAAATTGAGCGTATCGAGGATCAGCCCGGGGCGGAAGTGTACGTCCAGACTGAATACAGCGCGCTCAAGGCGAAATTGCGCAGCGCCGCCAAAGGGTAATCGTCGTTAATAAAGTGGATCCAGGCTCTGTATACAGGGCCCGGATCCGCTCATCCTTTTTTCAGCTGGCAGGTGTCCATCATGAAAAATGAATTAAATCTTTCGTTCGGGATCTTTTATGTCTCCGCTTATTTGCTGGTGATGTTGTTAGGGATTGGGTGTTTTCTATGGCACGACGAATTGATATTTCTGCTGGGGTTTGCCTTCTTCGGCTGTTTTATCGCCGCGCGCATCGCCATGAGCGCCGTGCTGGCGGCATTGAGCGTGCAGGCGGCCTGGCTCATCGCCTTTCTCTCCACCACCCTGGTCAACGGCCTGCTGGCGGGCGTGCTGGGGCTCGGGGTCTACCTCACCCATCGGGTGGTGTCGGTAGAAATAGCTGACAATATCAGTGGGTTATTGCTGGGGCTTCAGCTCTTTTCGGCCGCCTTCATCTTCGGCGGACTGAAGCTGCACAACTACCGGCTGCTCTCCTCATGAGCCTGCGACAGCGGCAACAGGGGCAGAGGATGGGCCAGTTGGCGGCGATATGCGGCGAATGACGGCGATAGTGACGCCATATTTGGGCGCGGCGGGAAATATCCGCTGACGGAGCTGTAATATGTGCGAGGGCCGGCTTGGTTGTAATGGGAATGGGGCTAACTTATTATGCCAGCCATCCTGCGATAATCTGCGCGATGCTATTTCGCTGCATGTTAGTTTTTATAATTAAGCGTTAAGTTTTTAAAAATTAATTATAACATCTGACTGTGATGGCTGATGCATTGTTTACCGTTGTTGCCGTGCTGCAATTGGCCGGCAAGGGTACCCATCTAGATGTAATGCGAGGCCTGAATGCTGAATGTGAGTGCCATTCCGTTGACCGACATCTCACCCATCTGGGATGACGGCTTTCTCTCCCTCTCCAAGAACCTGCTCTCTGCCGTCACCCTGGACGACTTCATCAAGAAGCTGAACCGGATCCAGCCCTGCTTTCGCCAGGTGGATCGGGTCAACCTCATCCTCAACCTGGGGACGGGGGAGGAGGCGGTCTTCTACTACCTGGGGGAGCAGGGGCCGGCTCACCTCATCTGCCGCAAGGCCGATCTCCATTTTTCCCGCGAGCAGGCCATCGTGCTGCCGGCAAGCCGCTTTCGCCACCGCTGCGAACAGCTGGCGAGCATTCCTGTCTACGACGGCTTGCACTCCTACTGCCAGCTGCCCATCACCACCGCCCGCAGCCACCTGGGCGGGGTAGAGTTCATCAGCCGCGAGGCCAACGCCTTCCCGATGGAGACCCTGGCCAAGCTGACCCAGCTGGCGGCCATCGTCGCCATTGCGCTGGAGAACGTGCTGGACAAGGAGCGCACCCTGGAGCAGGCCAACTCCCTGCGCCTTGAGCGCGACAGCTGCAAGATCCTGGTGGACGTGACCAACGCGGTGATTAAGTTAGTGCGCATCGCCGAGCTGCCCCAGAGCCTGTTCACCATACTGCACCACCACGTTGGCATCAGCAGCCTGTGCCTGGCCGAGTACAACGCCACCTCCGACAGCTTCAAGAGCTACCTGGTCAATCAGCAGCAGCGTGAACAGCCTGGCATCATCAACCATTCGTGTTTTGAGAAGAACTGTCTGCAGGGGGCGCTCGGCCACAGCGAGCCCTTCTTCCTCTATCGCGAGCAGGGTCACGGCTGCCAGTCGAGCTGCCGCTTCACCTCCCAGATCCTGCCCCCTGACGCCGACAGCTCCTGCATCCTGCCGCTGCGCTATCGGGGCAATCTGCTGGGGGTGTTGATCCTCTCTCACCCCGAGGCGGATTTTTTCGCCGATCTCGATATCTCGCTGCTCGAACAAGTGGCGGCGCGCACGGCGATTGCCATGAACAACGTGCAGGCGCAGCAGGAGATCTCCAACACCACCGGCGCCAGGGAGAAGACCCTTCGGGTCGACGGACCCGCGCCGCAGGGGGACTTTGCCAACATCATCTACCAGAGCGCCGTGATGGAGAAGGTGCTGGAGAAGGTGAAGCTGGTGGCCCAGAGCGACTGCACCGTGCTCATTCTGGGGGAGACCGGCACCGGCAAGGAGCTGATCGCCCAGGCCATTCACGCCCTGAGTGCCCGCCACGATCACGAGATGGTCAAGGTGAACTGCGCCGCCATTCCTACCGGCCTCATCGAGAGCGATCTGTTCGGCCACGAGAAGGGGGCCTTCACCGGGGCGCTGACCCAGCGCATCGGCCGCTTCGAGCGGGCCCACAAGGGCACCCTGTTCCTCGACGAGGTGGGGGACATGCCGCTCGATCTGCAGCCCAAACTGTTGCGGGTCTTGCAGGAGCATGAGCTGGAGCGGGTGGGCAACAGCAACCCCATTGCCATCGATGTGCGGCTGGTGGCAGCCACCAACTGCGATCTGCTCTCCATGGTCAAGAACAAGCGCTTTAGAAGCGACCTCTATTACCGCCTGAACGTCTTTCCCATCGAGCTGCCGCCCCTGCGCGAGCGGCGCGAGGATATTCCGCTCTTGGTCAACTTCTTCATCAAGAAGATCGCCAAGCGGATGCGCCGCACCATCACCTCCATCCCGGCCGATGCCATGAAGATGCTGGTGTCGCTCCCCTGGTACGGCAACATCCGTGAGCTGGAGAACATCATCGAGCGGGCGGTGGTGATGACCCGCGGCCACGTGCTCAACCTCTCGCCGGACGAGCTGCTGCCCCTCAAGGGCTTTCACAAGATAGAGACCCTGGTCTATGACGAGCCGGCCCGGGAGCTGTTCCGCGAGCCGCTGCCCGCCTTGCCGCAGGGTGACGAGGCACAGGGGGAAGATGAGCGGGTCAGCATCATCCGGGCGCTGAAGGCGTGCAATGGCATCGTTGCCGGCGAGCGGGGCGCGGCCCAGCGCCTCGGCATGAAGCGCACCACCTTGCTGTCGAAAATGAAACGGCTCGGGATCTCGGCCAAAGATCCACGCACCCTCAACTAAGGGGCCCCAGATGTTGCTTGAACTCGACCCCGACACCCCGCAGGCGCTCAGCGCCCATCGCGAGGTGGTCCATTACCATCAGCGCGGCGTCACCACCGACAGCGCCATGCAGCTGCCCTGCGAAACCCCGGTGGCGCTGGTCTACAACGGCATCGCCCACAGCGTGATGATGTGCTCGGCCGCCGATCTCGAAGATTTCGCCATCGGCTTCTCGCTCTCCGAGGGGATCATCGACAGCCTGCTTGATATCCACGACATCGAGCAGCAGAGCGCCTGCGGCGGCATCGAGCTGCACATCACCCTGGCCAATCGCTGCGTTCATCGCCTGAAAGAGAAACGGCGCACCCTGGCTGGGCGCACCGGGTGCGGCATCTGCGGCAGCGAGAGCCTGGAACAGGTGGTGCGCGCCCAGCCAAGGCTGCCCGACAGCCAGCGTTTTGCGGTGGGTCATATCGACAAGGTGCTGGCGGCGTTGCGCCCGCTCCAGCTGCTCGGTCAGAGCACGGGGGCGACCCATGCCGCCGTGCACGTGGATGGCGAGGGCAACATCCTCGCCATTCGCGAGGACGTGGGGCGCCACATCGCGCTCGACAAGCTGGTGGGGCACCTGCAGCGAAGTCAACGGCGCGATGGCGCCATCCTGGTGACCAGCCGTGCCAGCTTCGAGATGGTGCAAAAGTGCGCCAGCGCCGGGGTGGAGATCTTGCTAGCCATCTCGGCCGCCACCGAGCTCGCGGTCGAGCGGGCCGAGCAGACCGGGCTCACCCTGGTGGGCTTTTGCCGCCCGGGGCGGGCCGAGATCTACAGCGGCCGCCAGCGCATCCTGCTGGCAAGCGCAACGTCATCCCCCGTTTCGGCAGAGGGCTGAGGGCACAAGGGCATTGGCGCTCGGGGTTGGCTCGGGTATAGTCCTGCGCCAACAAGATAGGTTCGGTCGCGCTCCTTGCCCGTCAGGGCGCCGTGGCCGACACAGCGTCAAAGGATACCAAGCCCATGAAATTCAGCCCGCTGCTGGATGAGATGATGAAAGCCCTGCAGGTGCTGCCGGGTGTCGGCCCCAAGTCGGCCCAGCGCATGGCATTTACCCTGCTCGAGCGTGAGCGCAGCGGCGGCCTGCGGCTGGCCCAGCTGCTTTCTCGCGCCCTGACCGAGATTGGCCACTGCAGCCACTGCCGCACCTTCACCGAGAACGAGCGCTGCGAGATCTGCGCCAATCCCAAGCGCGAAGAGAACGGCCTGCTGTGCGTGGTGGAGAGCCCGGCGGACGTGGCTGCCATCGAGCAGACCGGCCAGTTCTCCGGCCGCTACTTCGTGCTGATGGGCCACCTCTCGCCGCTGGACGGCATTGGCCCGGAAGAGCTGGGGTTGGAGATCCTGGAGCGACGCTTGAAAGACGAGGCGATCAGCGAGCTTATTCTGGCCACCAACCCCACCATCGAAGGGGACGCCACCGCCTGGTACATCGCCGACATGGCCCGCGCCGCCGGCGTCAAGGTGAGCCGGATTGCCCACGGGGTGCCGGTGGGCGGCGAGCTGGAGCTGGTGGATGGCACCACGCTCTCCCACTCCCTGATGGGGCGTCAGCCTCTGAACTGAGTCAGCGCCAGCCCCTCAATTGGGCCTGCGCTAGCGAACTGAATTTGCGTCGCGACTCAGCAGTAATACCAGAACCCGCCCCGGCGGGTTTTTTGTTGGGCAAGAGGGTCGATTGGCGCAAAAATCGCCATTCGCACGCCTCGACGTTTTGTCCCCCTTGAAATGGCGATCGCCGGCCCCATCTTGGATCGGGAATATGTTCAACCCGAATCGCCTGAGGATAGTGTCGATGACCCAAAGCGTTCATGCCGAAACCCACGGGTTTCAGACTGAAGTCAAACAACTGCTGAGCCTGATGGCCCACAGCCTCTACTCCAACAAAGAAGTGTTCCTGCGCGAGCTTATTTCCAACGCCTCCGATGCGGCGGACAAGCTGCGCTTCAAGGCGCTTTCCGATGCCTCTTTGTTCGAAAACGACGGCCAGTTGCGCGTTCGCCTGGTGGTTGATAAAGAAAATCGGACCCTGACCATCTCCGACAACGGGATCGGTATGACCCGTGATCAGGTGATCGAGCACCTGGGCACCATCGCCAAGTCCGGCACCGCCGAGTTTTTCAAGAACCTCTCCGGTGATCAGGGCCGCGACTCCCAGCTGATCGGTCAGTTCGGGGTGGGCTTCTACTCCGCCTTCATCGTTGCCGACAAGGTGACCGTGGTGTCCCGCGCCGCCGGTACTGCTCCGGAGCAGGGCGTGCAGTGGGAGTCGGAAGGGGAAGGCTCCTTCACCGTGGCTGACGTGACCAAAGCCGGTCGCGGTACCGACGTCATCCTGCACCTGCGCGCCGAAGAGGACGAGTTCCTCGACGACTGGCGCCTGCGCTCCGTGGTCAGCAAATATTCCGACCACATCAGCGTGCCGGTGGAGATGTTCAAAGAGGGCACTCCGGATCGCGAAGAAGACGGTGAAACCATCGTCGGCACTCCGGGCGAGTGGGAGCAGGTCAACCGCGCCACTGCACTGTGGACCCGCAACCCGAAAGAGATCAAGGACGAGGAGTATCAGGAGTTCTACAAGCACGTCGCCCACGACTTCGAAGATCCGCTCTTGTGGGGCCACAACCGGGTGGAAGGGGCGCAGGAGTACACCAGCCTGCTCTACGTGCCGGCCCGCGCACCGTTTGATCTCTACAACCGGGATCAGAAACACGGCCTGAAGCTTTACGTACAGCGCGTCTTCATCATGGACGACGCCGAGCAGTTCATGCCGGCTTACCTGCGCTTCGTCAAAGGGGTGCTGGACTCCAACGATCTGCCGCTCAACGTCAGCCGTGAGATCCTGCAAGACAACAAGGTGACCGTCTCCCTGCGCAAGGCCTGCTCCAAGCGCGTGCTGACCATGCTCGCCAAGCTGGCCAAGGACGATGCCGAGAAGTACGCCAAGTTCTGGAGCGAGTTCGGCAATGTGCTCAAAGAAGGCCCTGCCGAGGATTACGCCAACCGCGAAGAGATCGCCAAGCTCTTGCGCTTTGCCAGCACCGCCGGCGAGGGCGAAGCCCAGACCGTGTCGCTGGAAGATTACGTTGGCCGCATGAAGGAAGGCCAGCAGAAGATTTACTACATCACCGCCGACTCTTACGCTGCCGCCAAGAACAGCCCGCACCTCGAGATCTTCCGCAAGAAGGGCGTCGAAGTGCTGCTGATGTGGGAGCGGGTCGATGAGTGGCTGATGAGCCACCTGACCGAGTTCGACGGCAAGCAGCTGGTCTCCGTCACCCGTGGCGAGCTGGATCTGGGTGATCTGGAAGACGAAGCCTCCAAACAGGCGCAGGAAGAGGCTGAGAAGGCCAACGCCGGTCTGGTGGAGCGGGTCAAGCAGAGCCTGGGCGAGGCGGTAAAAGAGGTGCGGGTCACCCACCGTCTGACCGACTCACCGTCCTGCATCGTCACCGATGCCCACGGCATGAGCACCCAGATGATCAAGCTGATGCGCGCCGCCGGCCAGCCGGTGCCGGAGCAGAAGTACATTCTGGAACTGAACCCCGACCACGCCCTAGTGAAGAAACTCGATACCATCCAGGACGAGGCGCTGTTCGGCGAGTGGGTCACCCTCTTGCACGAACAGGCCCAGTTGGCCGAGCAGGGCGGGCTCAATGATCCGGCGAGCTTCGTCTCCCGTATCAACCGTCTGTTACTCCAGGCATGATGTTTGGGCCCACTGCGTGCAGTGGGCTCTTTCTTTTCTGGCGCCTGCCCCGTCTGGGGCGGGCGCCAGTTGCGTGCAGCGTTGCTGCATTTTCACTCATTTTTCGTACACGGATCTGCGCCAATGGTCGTATTGCCATGTCGGAAAGATGGTGAAAAATAAGCCACTCACACGGGGCAAGCTTGTGAAAATGGGCGAAACCGTGTAGTTTTTTGCCTTCTCAAGAATTGAATAACCAATCAATAGGAGCGTGTATGCGCATTGTTCTGTTGGGGGCTCCGGGTGCCGGCAAAGGTACTCAGGCTCAGTTCATCATGGAAAAACACGGTATTCCGCAGATCTCCACCGGCGACATGCTGCGTGCCGCGATCAAGGCGGGCACCGAGCTGGGCCTCAAGGCCAAAGCCGTGATGGACGCAGGTCAGCTCGTCTCTGACGACATCATCATCGGCCTGGTCAAAGAGCGTATTGCCCAACCGGATTGCGCCAACGGCTTCCTGCTGGACGGTTTCCCGCGCACCATTCCCCAGGCGCAAGCCATGAAGGACGCCGGTGTTGCCGTGGACTTCGTGCTGGAATTCGACGTGCCGGACGAAGAGATCGTCAAGCGCATGAGCGGTCGTCGCGTTCACTCCGGCTCCGGCCGTACCTACCACGTGGTGTTCAACCCGCCGAAAGTGGAAGGCAAGGACGACGTGACCGGTGAAGATCTGGTGATCCGTGCCGACGACGAAGAGACCACAGTGCGCAAGCGTCTGGATGTGTACCATCAGCAGACCGCACCGCTCATCGGCTTCTACGGCAAGGAAGCGGAAGCGGGCAACACCCGTTACGTCAAGATTGATGGCACCCAGCCGGTGGATCTGGTCAGCAAGCAGCTGGCGACCATCCTGGGCTAAGCCCGCCATTGCCATCGCCCCCAAGGGGCCTGCGGCAATGTGCCAGTGAGACAAGGGCCCGGCATGGGCCCTTTCTTGCATTCAGACATAACAACAGAACGACAGGAAGCATACGTGACCACGAAAACCGGGATCTTGCTGGTCAATCTGGGTACCCCAGCCGCGCCCACCACGGCCGCCGTCAAGGCGTTTCTCAGCCAGTTTCTGCACGATCAGCGGGTCGTCGACCTGCCGCGCTACCTCTGGTGTCCTCTGCTCCACTTCATCATCCTGCCGACCCGCTCCCCCAAGGTGGCCAAGCTCTATCAGCAGGTGTGGACCGAGCAGGGCTCGCCGCTGATGGTGATAAGCAAGCAGCAGCGCGCGGCGCTGGAGCAGGAGCTCAAGCGCGAAGGGGTCGAGGTGCCGGTGGAGCTGGCCATGACCTACGGCTCCCCTTCGCTGGATGAGGGCTGGCAGGCGCTCAAGGCCAAGGGCGTCAACCGGGTGATCCTGTTGCCGCTCTATCCCCAGTATTCGGTCAGCACCACCGCCTCGGTGTTTGATGGCTGGGCCAAGGCGATGAAGAAAGAGCGCAACCTGCCGGTGGTGCGGCTCATTCGTGATTACCATGCTCACCCCGAATATATCCAGGCGCTGGCCATGAGCGTGCGCCGCCACTGGGAACAGCACGGCCAGGGCGAGCACCTGCTGATGTCGTTCCACGGCATTCCCGAGCGCTACGAGCGGGAAGGGGACCCCTATGGTCACCAGTGCCGGCGCACCGCTGCCCTGCTGGCCGAGGCACTCGGTCTCGATGCCAGCCAGTGGACCGCCAGCTTCCAGTCCCGCTTTGGCAAGGAGGAGTGGCTCAAGCCCTACACCGACGTGACCATCGGCGGCCTGCCGGCCACCGGGATCAAGCGGCTCGATGTGATTTGCCCCGCCTTTGCTGCCGACTGCCTCGAAACCCTGGAGGAGATCCAGGTGCAAAACCGGGAGATCTTCATGGCTGCCGGTGGCGAGCAGTTTGAATACATTCCGGCCCTCAACAGCGATCAGGCCCACATCCGCATGATGGTGTCGCTGATCTGCCGCGAGCTGGCCTGACAGACATACAGCCGGTGCCGCCCATCGGCACCGGCTGCCAGCCGTTCGCTATCCAAGGAGAAGGAGTTTCACCATGATGCATATCACCCTGATTTACGCCGGCCTCTTGGGGCTGCTGTTCCTCTTGCTCTCCTTCTGGGTGGTCAAGCGCCGGGCCCAGTTCAAGGTGATGATAGGGGAAGGGGAGGCACCCGAGATGCGCGCCGCCATCCGGGCCCACGGCAACTTTGCCGAGTACGTGCCACTCACCCTGCTGCTGATGGCGCTGTGCGAGCTGGCGGGGGTCGGGGCATTCTGGCTTCATGCCGGCGGCCTGGCGCTGCTGGTGGGGCGCATCCTGCATGCCATCGGCATCCAGATCCCCAAGGCGCCCAACCTGCCGAGGCTGGTCGGCACCCTGCTGTTCTGGCTGGCGCTGGGGCTTTTCTCGGTGCTGGCACTGGCACAGGGGCTCGCCGCCGGCTGAGTCTTGTTCGCTGCAAAAACCACCTCCTTGCGAGGTGGTTTTTTTGATGGGTTTTGGTAAACGTTTTCCTCTGCAGCCCGTGTCTATACTGACTTCATATTTTAATCAGGCGACTTTTCGGCGCGGCGGATTGTGTTAAAATCCCGCCCCTCTTTCCCCCAGAGCACAAGAACATTGCCATGAAATTTCCCGGTCAGCGCAAGTCCAAACACTACTTTCCAGTGGATCGTCGTGATCCCCTCATCTCCCAGAGCGCGGTGCTTGCGGAGCGGGGCAAGGCCTATGTGGTCGGGATTGACCAGACGCTGGTTGACATCGAGGCGCACGTTGATCTGGCATTTCTCGAGCGTTACGGCCTGAGCCGCGGCCACTCCATGCTCATCTCCGATGACGTGGCCGAGCAGATCTACGACGAGCTCAAGAGCAACAACATGGTGGTGAGCGAGTTTGCCGGCGGCACCATCGGCAACACCATGCACAACTACTCGGTGCTGGCGGACTCCCACTCCATCCTGCTCGGCGTCATGAGCCAGGACATCCGCATCGGCAGCTACGCCTACCGCTACCTGTGCAACACCTCGTCACGGGTCAACCTCGACTACCTGCAGCCGGTAGACGGCCCGGTCGGCCGCTGCTTCACCTTCATCACCGAAGGGGGCGAGCGCAGCTTCGGCATCAACGCCGGCAAGATGGACCATCTGGATGTGGCCCACATCCCCGAGACCATCATCAAGGAGTCCTCCGCCCTGGTCATCACCGCCTACCTGGTGCGCGGTGAAGATGGCACCCCGATGAAGGACGCGGCCATGACCGCGGTACGCTATGCCCGCGAGGCCGGCGTGCCGGTGGTGCTGACCCTGGGTACCCGCTTCGTCATCGAGTCCGACCCCCAGTGGTGGCGCGATTTCATCAGCGAGAACGTCACCGTGCTCGCCATGAACGAGGAGGAGGGCGAGGCCCTGACCGGCTTCTCCGATCCGCTGGCCGCCGCCGACAAGGCGCTGGACTGGGCCGACATGGTGCTCTGCACCGCAGGGCCGGTGGGGCTCTACATGGCTGCCTACACCGAAGAGGACTTCAAGCGCGAAACCACGCTGCCACTGCTGCCCGGTGTCATCCCCGAGTTCAACATGTACGAGTTCAGCCGCCCCATGACCCGCAGCGGCTGCCGCGTGCCCAAGCGCATCTACTCCCACATCTCTCCCTACATGGGCGGGCCGGAGAAGATCAAGAACACCAACGGGGCAGGGGACGGGGCCCTCTCCGCCGTGCTGCACGACATGGTGGCCAACGCCTATCACCGCAGCGCCGTGCCCAACTCCGCCAAGCACGTGGCCGAGTTCCTCACCTACTCCTCGCTCTCCCAGGTGTGCAAGTACGCCAACCGGGTGAGCTACGAGGTGCTGGCCCAGAGCAGCCCGCGTTTGTCGCGCGGTCTGCCGGAGAAGGAAGACAGCCTGGAAGAGGTGTACTGGGAGCGTTGATCTCGCCCCTTGCGCTGAAAACGCCTCCTTCGGGAGGCGTTTTGTCAGGTAAAACCCGGCCGCAGGCAGTTTTTTGTGTGATAAACCCCAAGATGCTTGAGTCCATGTCACTTTTGCGACACCATTTGGCCACCGCATTGCCACTCGGCACTGCCGTGGCCGCAGCACCCGATAGAGAGAGAGCCCCATGAGTAAGTTAACTGACAATCTTGACGCCAATTTCCAACTGTTCATCGAAGAAGTCCGCGAGTCGGGTCAGGTATGGGGCTTGCGTTACGGTGAAGACTGGGTCGTCTGCCGCTCTGCCGAGTTCGAAGATGCCGACGTGATGCCGCTCTGGTCTGCCGAAGGGGATGCTCGCCTGCACTGCGTGGACGAGTGGGCCGACTACGAGCCGGAAGTGATCGAGCTGGAAGAGTTTCTCGACATCTGGATCAACGATCTGGACGAAGACGACGTGCTGGTCGGCCCGAACTGGAACGCCGATCTGGAAGGGCAGGAGCTCGAACCCATCGAGCTGGCCAAGGCGCTGGTGGAACTGGACGCCTGAACCACACTGCATTGAGCCGGGCCTTGGCCCGTCTGATTAGAACCGATATCCGCGAGGATGTCGGTTTTTTTATGGCCGGCTTGCAGAATACTGAATGAAAAGGCGATTTGGCTTTGCACCCGTCAGAGGGATGGTCCATCATCAACCTTTTGCCGAGCGGGAGGAGCCATGTTTGTATTCGACGTCACCGGCGTTGCAGGGGCGCGAGCCGAGATCCGGGTTCAGGCGCTGGACTGGGGGCAGAGCGGCCCCGTCACCTTCCGCTGCGATGACGATCAACTGGCGGTACTGCTGCTGACCGACTGCCGCTGCGATGCGGTGGGTTTCTTCAATCTGCTGGCGGGCTGCAAGCCGCTCTACCTGGAGCAGTGGCTCAGTTATCTGCAGGAGACCGGCCGCATCGCCAAGCAGAGCTGTCAGCTGGAGAGCCCGGCCCAGGAGGATTACCTCGCCAAGGCCGGTCTTGAACACGAAGAGCTCAATGCTCTGCTGGGGCAGGTCTATCAGGTGGCGGGTTTCAACCGGCTGCAGATCAACCGTTACCTCAAGAATCGCCACAATCCCACCACCCTGGCGACCCGTTACGATCAGAAGGAGCTGGAGCGCTATCGCCAGCTCAACGACATCATTCTGACTCTGTTGAAGTTGAAGCATCCTCAGTAAACAGCCCGAGCTGGCTGATATCCGGTCGCAGCTGCTGGGGCTTGGCGATGAGATAGCCCTGCAGCCCGTCCACATACATGCCCTGCAGCAGCTGCTTCTGACCCAGCTGCTCCACCCCTTCCGCAATCACCTGACAACCCATCCTGTGTGACACGTCGACGATCATCCGCACGAACTGCTGGTTGGTCAGATCCTGCTCCAGCCCGGTGATGAGGGCGGGATCCAGCTTGATGTAGTCGGGCTTGAGCTCGCGAAACAGGTTGAATGACCCTATCCCCTTGCCGAAGTTGCAGATGGCGGAGCGGCTGCCGTTGCGCCTGAGCAGCTCGAACACCCGCTTGGCCCCGGTCAGGTTGCGCTCCAGATGTTCTTCATCCAGTTCGAACACCAGGTTGGCGCTGGTGTTGGGGTCGTTGAGCAGCTGTCGGTCCAGCCAGATCAGAAAGGCGCTGTTTTGCAGCAGGTTGCTGGAGAGGTTGATGCCCCAACGACTCTGATTCGAGCCAAAGGCCCGGTACTGGCGCATGACGTGGGTCACCAGCATCTGTTCCAGCCGCATCACCATGTCCAGCCGCTGGGCCATGGCGAACAGGGTGTCGGTGGGCAGCACAGTGCCGTCGGCACTGCTGAAACGGGTGTAGATCTCGTTGTAGGCCAGCATGCTGCGGTGCATGGGCTGGATCGGCTGGTAGGTGAAGCTGATCCGCTCCTGCTCCAGCAGCTCGGTCAGCACCAGCTTCCAGTGATGCTGCCCCTGCAGCTCCACCACGCTGTCATCCTGCTGGATGGCCCAGCCGTTGACCGTCTCGGTCTGGGCGCGGGCCAGCGCCAGATCCGCCCTGGCCAGAATGGCCTCGATCTTCTGGCCGCTGCTGAGCCGGGTCAGCCCGGAGTAGGCGGCGCTCTCCAGTTCATGCTGCTGCTGATAGTGATCGAAGGCGATCTTCAGATCCCGCCCGAGCAGGGGGGGCGGGATGTTGGCGACGGGCTGCACCAGCACCGCGAAGTCGGCACCCGAGATGCGATAGACCTGATGGCCGGGGAAGCGGCTCACCACCCTGGTGATGATATTGGCGATATCCTTGATGTAGGCATCCCCCGACTGAAAGCCGCGCTGGGCGTTGAGCTTGCCGAGTTCGGTAGCGCGGATCAGCACCAGGGTGGCGGTCTGGGTGTCCTGATCCCGCTGCAGCAGCTCGGTCATGTCGCGGCGAAAGGCGTGGCGGTTTTGCAGCTGGGTCAGCTCGTCCTGGGTGGCCTGGTTGTGCAGCTCGCTGATCTGGCGGTGGGCGTCGCGCTCGGCTTCGTTGAAGTGGGCGAGCAGTTGCTGCAGGGCGGCCTGGGCCTCAGGGGTGGTCAGACAGGTGGGGTCGCGCAGCTGCAGCGCCCGGCACCACACCTGCTCCTGATGGCTGTGCTCTGCCTGCTGGAGGCGCAGGGTCAGCATGCTCAGCAAGCCAAAGCCGAGCAGGCTGGTGGCGAGGATGATAAACAGGGTCAGCAGCGTGCTGGTGAAGGCGAGCCAGAGCCCCTGCAACAGCAGCAGGGGAGCGCAGAGGAGAGCGATCACCAGCAACTGGTTGCTCCCGAGCTTGTTCAACATGGTGTCATCCTTGATGATGTCGTTGATGCTGAAATTCTAACCAAGCTCGCGCCGCAAAGCATGAGATCCCGCTCAACTCCTGGAAAAGGGCCAATTGAAATCAGTTAAATGTGAGTGAAACCACTTTCATGGCGCCGGAAACAGGCGAAGATGAATCGAAAATGGACCAAAACAAGGCAGAGGTAATTATGTTGTTAGAACCCGTAAATACTGCCAAAGCACGGCAACTATTGAACCAGAGTATGGCCTTGGTGCTCGCGGGGGGACGGGGCAGTCGCCTGAAGCAGTTGACCGACAACCGCGCCAAGCCTGCCGTCCATTTTGGCGGCAAGTTCCGCATCATCGACTTCGTGCTCTCCAACTGCATCAACTCCGGCATTCGCCGGGTCGGGGTGGTGACCCAGTACAAGTCCCACAGCCTGCTGCGCCACCTGCAATCGGGCTGGTCCTTCCTGCGTTACCAGATGAACGAGTTCATCGACTTGTTGCCCGCCCAGCAGCGGGTGGACGAGGTGCACTGGTATCGCGGCACCGCCGACGCCATCTACCAGAACGTCGACATCATCCGTGACTACGGCCCCAAATACATAGTGGTGCTGGCGGGGGATCACATCTACAAGATGGACTACGCCGCCATGCTGCTCGATCACGTGCGCCTCGGCGCCAAGGTGACGGTGGCCTGCATCGAGGTACCGCGCGCGGAGGCCTCCGCCTTCGGGGTGATGGACATCGATGAGCAGCGCAAGATCCGCGCCTTCGTGGAGAAGCCGGCCAACCCGCCCGCCATGCCGGGCAACGAAAACGTCTCCCTGGCCTCCATGGGCATCTACATCTTCGAGGCGGAGTATCTCTATCAGCTGCTGGAAGAGGACATTCACAACCAGGAGTCCAAACACGATTTCGGCATGGACGTGATCCCGCGCATCGTGGGAGAGGGCAAGGCGTTTGCCCACCCGTTCACCATGTCCTGCGTGGGGGCCAAGGAGGGGCAGAAACCCTACTGGCGCGACGTGGGTACCCTGGATTCGTTCTGGGAGGCCAACATGGATCTCGCCTCCGTGGTGCCCGAGCTCGACATCTATGACGAGAACTGGCCCATCTGGACCAGCCAGACCATGACGCCGCCGGCCAAGTTCGTACAGGACAGAAACGGCCAGCACGGCATGACCATCAACTCCATGTTCGCGGGGGGCTCGATCGTCAGCGGCTCCTTCGTGCTCAACTCCGTGCTGTTCACCCATGTGCGGGTGCACTCCTTCTGCACCCTGGATCAGGCCATCATTTTCCCTGGCGTCGAGATTGGCTCGGGTTGCCGGTTGCGGCGGGTGGTGGTGGACAAGGGCTGCAAACTGCCTGACGGGCTGGTGGTAGGGGAGAACGCCGATGAGGACAGCCGCCGCTTCTATCGCTCCGAGCAGGGTATCGTGCTGGTAACCAAGGAGATGCTGGCCAAGCTGGGGTGATGTCACGCCCAACGCCAGACGCCACAACTAAAAAGGGAGCCGATATGGCTCCCTTTTTCTATTCAGCGAGTGGCTGATTATTTTTCGGTGATCAGCGCCTTGGCGGCCATCACCATGGCGGTGCCGTGCTTGCCACCGGCGGCGGTCACTTGCGGGACGCCATCTTCGTCGGTGTCGCCACCGGCCCCTTCGATGACGTTCTCGCCGGAGTCGCCGATCCACTCGGCCATCTGCATGCCGCCGTTGACGGTGCCACGGAACCAGCTCACGTAGCGCTGGGTCAGCTGGGCCAGCTCCAGCGCCGGAGCTTTCTCGCCGCCTTCGTTGCGCAGGTTCAGCATGGCGGAGCGCAGGGCGCCGGAGATGGCGGCCTGGGTCCAGGGGGTGTATTCACCCTGCTTGCCGGCGAGCCAGGTACCGGCCTTCTGGTTGAAGTAGGCCTTGTCGGCGGCGATGAACAGCTCGCGCGCCGCCGTGCGGTACTTGGCATCCGAGGTCGCCAGGAAGGCGGCGGTCAGGCCGCGGATGGCGGCAAATTGCGCATCGATGGACTGGCCGGCATCGAGCTTGCCACCCAGGGTGATCCCATCGTGCACCAGCCCATTTTTGCCCTTGAGATTGGCGAGGATGAAGTCGGCCTGCTGGCGGATCAGCACCAGCGCCTGCTGGCCCTGAGCGGTCTTCAGGTTCAGCTCGCCATTGTCACCGGCGGCGTAGCCGACCGGCAGCGCATCCTGGGCGCGCTGGAAGATCTGCAGGGCGACCAGGCTGTAGGCGGCGTCAAAGGTGGTGACGTGCTTGCCCTGTTTGCCTGCTTGCCAGCTATCGACCAGGGTGCCGGCCTTGGGCTCGAAGTGCAGGGCATTGAGGTTCTTGAACACCATGCCGGAGAGGTTCAGTGCCAGGGAGAAGGCATCGTCACCCGCTACTAGCTTGGTGGCATCGCTGCCCTTGTTGGCGGCCGGTGTGGCGGCGAACGGGGCACCGTCGAACACGGCGTGGAAGGCCGGGTTCTGGTTGGTGTTGGCGCTGCGCTGATCGGTGAAGGCGTAGAACTCGGAGAGCGGCCACAGCATCATCCAGGCGTCGCGCAGCTGGGCGGAGCCGTCCACCACCTCGAGCTTGCCGATGGCGCCGACGTCGTTCTTGCCGGTCTCGGTCACTTTTACCTGATGGGGGAAGTAAACGATACCCTTGGCCGGATCGTACTGCGGGGTGATCTTGGCGCCCAGCTGCTTGCCGTCAAAGCCGAGCTGACCCTGCAGGATGGCCAGCTTGTCGATGGACTGCTCGGTCAGCATCATGCCGTTGAAGCCGTCGGCGGCAGAGACCCCCAGCTTGTGCTTGCCGTCCTGATCCATGGTGGCGGACGCGGCTTCCACCTCTTCATCGGTCTCGGCCACGTGCATGCCACCGAGGAAGTCCTGGGACCACATCACCTCTTTGAGCAGGATGCCGCCCACGGCCGCCGGCACCAGCAGATTGTCACTGCCGCTCCAGCGCAGGGTGGTGTAGTCGCGGAAGTAGGCCGGCACCTGGGTCTTGACGCTCTTCTCGTTGCCCTTGGCGGTCTTGATGGTGATCTGGTCGCCGTTGACCGGGGTGGCGTTGACGGCTTGCGCGAACTCTGGGTTGGCGGAGGAGTAGGGCAGGGAGAGGGGATACATGCCCTGCGGCACTTCATCGGCCGGGAAACCGACCGCATCGGCCATGGCCAGCACCCGCTGGCCGAGGGAGGCCATGGTGCCACCGCGAGCCTGGTTTTGCGGCCCGTTCACCAGATGGGGGCCCATGCCGGATTGGTAGTTGAGGGCGTACATCGCCTCTTCGGAGTATTCGTAGGATTCGATGCCGGCGGCGAAGTCGAACGGAGTCGGCTCATCGGCGCGGTTGGCGTCCAGTACATCCAGATCCAGACCGAGGGCCTCGGCCAGCGGCTCGCCGGAGAGCTCGAACTCGGTGTAGGCCAGCATGTTGGCGGCGGTGTTGAATGTCTTGTCTTCTACCTTGACGGCGGCGTGTGCGGCGCCGCTCAGGAGCGCGCAGGCGATCGCCTGGACCAGTACGGTTTTTCTCATGTCCCTTCTCACCATATGTTTGATTTTATTATGACGCTTCTCATGAATCTAAATGAGAATGGTGTGCATTATGAGGCAAAGGGGGGAGCTTGAGAAGAAAAAACCGCGCCCCTGGAGTTGAAGATAAGAGGGGCGCGGTTGGGGATCAGAGCAGCTTGAAGGGGATGACCAGTCGGCCCGGTTCCACCTTGAGGGCTTCGACTTTATCCTTGATCCTGGCTTCGTTCTTGCGACTGCCGTCAAGCCGGTAGACGGGGGTCTGGGAGAGGAACAGCGAGAGCGACTGGTTGAAGGTGGGCAGCAGCGGGGTGAGGGCGGTGCCCACGTCGGCCGGCTCGGTCTTGACCGAGATGAGCTCGAGATCGCGCAGGTAGATGGCGCCCTGCTCGGCCACGTAGTCGGGGCGGGCGCTCAGGGAGAGGCGGATCTTCATCTGCTGGCTGCCAAGGGGGCTCGCCACCTGCAGATCGCCGGCGGCATCCAGTTCGACCCGGTCGGCCTGGCGGCGACCGATGCGGCTTTGCATCTCATCGAGGCGGATCTTGCTCGACATGATGCCGGGGATCCCCAGCTGCTTTTCGAAGGCGACCCTCTCTTTGAGGTATTGGTTGATCTCCCCTTCGCTGACGTTGTACTGGGTGAGTGAACAGGCGGCCAGCAGCAGGCTGAGGGGGAGCAGAAGCAGGTGCTTTAACATCGAGGATCCTGTGGGTTGAGGCAATGGTCATAAAGATGGCGCCATCTTAGGGGGAAATGGCGTTCGCTGCCAGCGCGGGCGGCGAGCCCGCGGTTTTTGTCGCAGCCTCATATGGGGGGTTGGCTGCGGTGCTCATACGGACAAGGCTGGCCGGACCTGCACGGTGGGCCGCAGCAGCCGTGGCACCCGCCATATCCACAGATAAGTTCCAGTTTTATCGGCATAAAAATCCCATTGACCGGGGGATTTCAAAGCGAGTATTTTACCGCCGCACAAATACAAACTGATAATCATTATCATTTTGAATCATATTTGAGGGTGTAACGTGGATACTCTTGTGATGGAAAATAGCGCGCCTGCCCAGGCTGCGTCTTCGCCCGAATTCTTGTTTACCTCGGGTCAGGGTACGCTCAGTGCCACTGATCTGGGCCTGCCTATCACCACCCCCGCCTGTGAATGGCCTTTGCTAGAACAACAGATCGCCGACGCGCTGGCAGCGGCCAGTGCCGCCGGCCAGGCCAACCCCCTGCTTATCGGTGCCTTCGCGTTCGACCCGGCGGAAGCCTCCTGCCTCTATGTGCCCGGTCACTATGAGCGGGGCGATCGCCCTGTCCCGCTGGCACAGGCGCCGGCGACAGCGGCGATGGCAGAGCAGGCCATTGAGGCCAACCGGGTCATCTCGGTGCAGAGCACCCCGCCGGCCAGCGAATTCCAGGCCTCGGTCAGCGCAGCGCTGGATGCGTTTGCACAAGGTCGGCTCGCCAAGGTGGTGTTGTCGCGCAAACTCACCCTTACCCTGCATCAGCCCGCCGACCCTAAGCAGGTGATGGCCCGTTTGATGGCCCAGAATCCCCACGCCTTCCACTTCTCCCTGCCGCTCGGCCAGGACCGCCGCCTGCTTGGCGCCAGCCCGGAGCTGCTGCTGAGGGTCAGCGGGGGAGAGGTGTTCACCCACCCGCTGGCGGGCTCCGCCCGTCGGGCGAGCGAGCCGGCGCAAGATGAAATGGTGGCCCGGGATCTGCTGGCCTCTCGCAAGGATCAGCATGAGCACCGCCTGGTGATCGACGAGATCCGCCGGGTGCTGACGCCCCACTGCCGCGAGCTGGCGATCCCGTCCAGCCCCTCGCTGATGAGCACGGATACCCTCTGGCATCTGGGCACCCCCATCGCCGGCCGGCTCAATGGCGACGAGGCATCGGTGCTCTCTCTGGCCTGCCAGCTTCATCCCACCCCGGCCCTATGCGGCTATCCCACCGATCTCGCCCGCCAGTTCATCCGTGAGCAGGAGCCCTTCCGGCGCGCCCTGTTCAGCGGCATCGTCGGCTGGTGCGACAGCCAGGGCAACGGCGAGTGGGCCGTGGTGATCCGCTGCGGCGTGCTCGACGGCCATCAGGTCGAGCTGTTCGCCGGCGCCGGCATCGTCGCGGGCTCGGATCCTGCCATGGAGTGGGCCGAGACCGGCACCAAGCTGGGCACCATGCTCAAGGCCCTTGGCCTGGATTTGGAGGTAGCGCAATGAGCCGGCTTCAATATATGGGTTGGCAGAGTGGGCAGCCGAATCTGCAAGCCCTGGGCCTGGATTTGGAGGTAGCGCAATGACCCAGTCCAACCGCTTCCTGCCCTATACCCGCTGGCCCGATGCCTTGGCCCAGCTGTACCGCGCCAAGGGCTATTGGCGCGGCGAGCCGCTGACCGCCATGCTGGCGCGTCAGTGTGAGTTGGCCCCCGACGCCGAGGCCATTCTCTGCGGCGAGCGCCGCTTCAGTTATAGCGAGCTGGACGCCGCCTCGAGCCGGCTGGCCGCGAATCTGGCCCGCCATGGCCTGGGGGTAGGGGACACAGCGCTGGTGCAGCTCCCCAACGTGGCCGAGTTCTATCTGGTGTTCTTTGCCCTGCTTAAAGCCGGCATCGCGCCGGTCAACGCGCTCTTTAGCCACAACCGGCTGGAGCTCCTCTCTTATGCCGAGCAGATCACACCGCGCCTCTTTATCGGCTCGCTGGCCCATCCGCTGTTTGCGAACAAGGGGGGCGAGAGCGAGCTGCTGACAGCCATCGGCGCCGAGCTGGTGCTGCTGGATGGCGACGCAGGAGAGCTGGGGCTGACCCGCTGGTTGGCGAAGGGGGCTGAGAGTGAGCCGGTGAAATCAGGCCCGACCCCGGCGGACGAGGTGGCCTTCTTCCAGCTCTCCGGCGGTAGCACCGGCACCCCCAAGCTCATTCCCCGCACTCATGACGACTACCTGTACAGCGTGCGCCGCAGCAACGAAATTTGTGGCCTCGGCCCCCACACCCGCTATCTGTGCGCCCTGCCGGCGCCCCACAACTTTCCCCTGAGCTCCCCTGGCGCTTTGGGAGTATTCGAGGCGGGCGGCACCGTCGTGCTTGCCCCCGACCCCAGCCCCATCAGCTGTTTCCCGCTGATCGCCCGCCACCGGGTCAATCTCACCTCGCTGGTGCCGCCGGCGGTCTCGCTCTGGCTGCAGGCCGCGGAAGCGGATCCCACCGCGCGCACCCAACTCGAGAGCCTCGACTTGCTGCAAGTGGGCGGCGCCAAGCTGGGGGAGGCGGTGGCCAGCAAGATAGGGCCGCTGCTCGGTTGCCGGCTGCAGCAGGTGTTCGGCATGGCGGAAGGGCTGGTCAACTACACCCGGCTGGACGACCCCGACGAGAAGGTCATTCACACCCAGGGCCGCCCCATGAGCCCGGATGACGAGGTGCGCATCCTCGATGAGGCGGGCAACCCGGTTGCCCCCGGCGAGCCTGGCGCCCTGCACACCCGTGGCCCCTATACCTTCCGCGGGTACTACCAGAGCCCGGCCCACAACGCCCGGGTGTTCGATGCCGAGGGCTTCTACTGTTCCGGCGATCTGGTGGTACAGGATGCCGATGGTTACCTCACCGTGGTCGGGCGGCAGAAGGATCAGATCAACCGGGGCGGCGAGAAGATCGCGGCGGAAGAGGTGGAAAACCAGCTGCTGCACCACCCGGCCATCACCCATGCGGCCCTGGTCTCCATGCCCGACAGCGCCATGGGGGAAAAGAGCTGTGCCTTCATCGTCAGCACGGATCCCGCCTTGAAGCCGCTGGCCTTGCGCAAGTTTCTGCGCGAGCGCGGGGTGGCGGACTTCAAGCTGCCCGACCGTTTCGAAACCCTGGACGCCCTGCCCATGACGGCGGTGGGCAAGATTGACAAGCAGGGGCTGCGGGCGCGCATTGCGCACGCCATCGCCGCCAACCAGTCCCTGACAACAGCATAAAACTAAAAGGAATCATGACGTTATGGCTATCCCAACCCTGAACAATTACGCCATGCCCAGCCAGTGGAAGGCCAACAAGGTCAACTGGTCTCTGGATCCCAAACGCGCCGCCCTATTGATCCACGACATGCAGGAGTACTTCACCGCTTTTTATGGTGAAAACAGCCCGCTGATCCAGGCGCTCACCGAGCGCCTGGCCGCCGTGCGCAAGCAGTGCAAGGCCCTCGGCATCCCGGTCTTCTACACCGCCCAGCCCAAGGATCAATCCCCTGAAGATCGCGCCCTGCTCAACGACATGTGGGGCCCGGGGCTCAACAAACGGCCCGAGCAGCAGCAGGTGGTGGCAGCCCTGCGCCCGGAGCGTGACGACACCGTGCTGGTCAAGTGGCGCTACAGCGCCTTCCAGCGCTCCGAGCTGGAGCAGATGCTCAAAGAACTGGGGCGGGATCAGCTGATCATCGGCGGCATCTACGGCCATATCGGCTGCATGATGACCGCCTGCGATGCCTTCATGCGCGACATTCAGCCCTTCTTCCTGGCGGACGGGGTGGCGGACTTCTCCCTGGCCGATCACCAGATGGCGCTCGACTACGTGGCGACCCGCTGCGGCAAGGTGATCCGCTGCGAGGAGGTGCTGGCCCTCGCCCCGGCCTCCGCTTCTGCCACCCAGAGCAATTCGTTGTCCGCCAATCCATTACTGACCAATCCGTTGCTGACGTATGAGGGGCTCAAGGCACGGCTGCTGAGTCACATCGACGAGGACGAAGATGAGTTTGACCCCGACGAGAACCTCATCGACTACGGTCTGGATTCGGTGCGGATCATGGCCCTGCTCACCGAGTGGCGCGCCGCCGGGGTGGAGCTCGGCTTCGTGGATCTCGCCAAACTGCCGACCCTCAACGGCTGGTGGCGCCTCATCGAGGGCAAGCTGGCAGCCCAGGCGCTGGAGGTGACCCCATGAACCGCTTCCCCTTGACCATCCCCCAGCAGGGGCTCTGGTCCGGACATCTGCTCAACGACGACAAGGCGATGTTCAACACCGCCGAGTGCATCGCCTTCGACGGCAAGGTCGATGCGGCCGTGCTGGTCGCAGCCCTTGCCAAGGCGGTGGGGGAGTGCGAGGCGCTCAAGGGCCACTTCGAAGACGATAAGGAGAGGGTCTGCTTCGTCTCGCATGAGCTGCCCCTGGCCTATGAAGAGGTCTCTCTCGAGCGCGACGACGAAACGCTGGCCCGCGCCTGGGCCTGGGCCGATCTGCGCCGCCCGTTCGAGTTGACCCAAGAAGCGCCCTGCCGTTTCGCCCTGCTGCGCGGCCCCGGCCGCGATTATCTCTACAGCTGCGTGCACCACATCGCCCTCGACGGCTTTGGCACCACCTTGCTGTTCCAGCGCATCGCCGAGCTGTATGCAGAGGGGCTGGCCGGTGAGATGAACTCCCCATCCCCCTTCGGCTCGTTGGCGGAGGTGCTGGCCGAAGAGGCGAGCCGCGAGCAGAGCGGCAAGAACGCCGCCGCTCGCACCTTCTGGCAGGAGCAGCTGCAAGCCTGGCCCGAGGTGAAGTCCTTTGGCGAGACCCGCGCACCGATTGCCGCCGAATTTATCCGCGAGAGCCGTCCGCTGCCGGCGGCGCTGTGGCAATCCCTGACCGGCTTTGCCGACGAGCACAAGCTGGGCTGGCCCGATCTGCTGCTGGCCGGCCTCTCTGCCCAGCTGTCGCTGGCGAGCGGCCAGGATAAGACCCTGCTCGGCCTGATGATGATGAACCGCATCGGCTCGGCGTCGTTGACCGTGCCCTGCATGCAGATGAACATCACCCCCCTGGCTCTGGAGCTTGATGACGCGTTGGATCTGGCGGGGGCCGCCGGCGCCGTGGCCAAGGCCAAGCGCGGGGTGCGCAAGCACCAGCACTACCGCTACGAGCTGCTGCGCCGCGACCTTGGCCTGGTGGGGGGCGACAAACGCCTGTTCGGCCCGCTGGTCAACATCATGCCGTTCGATCACGCTCGCCGTTTCGGGCCGCTATCTGCCCATATTCTCAACATCAGCGCCGGCCCGGTGGAGGATCTCACCATCGAGGTGCAGGTCGGCGTCGATGGCCAGCCACGTCTGGATCTGGACGCCAACCCCGGCTGCTACCAGCAGGCAGATCTGGCGGCCATCGCCGATACCCTGTTCACCCTGCTGGGCCGCTGGCTGGCCGAGCCTGCCCAGACCCTGGGGACGCTCAAGGCCGACTGGCTGGCCGAGCAGCGGGCCAGGGCCCTGATCGCCGGCCCCACCCATGAAGTGATCAAGGCACGGCCGGTGCTGGAGGCGCTCTGCCACTTCGCCGCCCAGACCCCGGACAAGGTTGCGCTGGAGCAGGGAGAGGCCCGCTTCAGCTACGAGGCGCTGCTGGCCCGTTCCGAACAGATGGCGGCCGCCCTGCAAGCCGCAGGCGTCGCCCCCGGCGACAAGGTGGGGGTCATGCTGGCCCGCACCCCCCAGGCCATCTTCGCCCAGTTGGCGGTGCTGCTGGCGGGTGCCGTCTACGTGCCGCTCGACCCCGAGCAGCCGCTGGAGCGCCAGGGCCATATTCTGCGGCTGGGGGAGGTCAAGACCCTGATCACCCAGGCCGAGTACCGCCACAAGCTGGCCAGCCTGTTTGAGGGGCGTACTCTCTTGGTTGGGGATCTGCTGGCGGGGGATCTGGTGAGCGATAACCGCTTGAACCAGCCGGCCGCCGGCCGCGCCGTCGCCTACCTGATGTTCACCTCGGGCTCCACCGGTCTGCCCAAGGGGGTAGCGGTGAGCCACGGCGCGCTGGATCACTTCGCCGCCGCGGCCCGCTGCCGCTATCACCTGGATGAAGACGCGCGGATGCTGCAATTCGCCCCCTTCAACTTCGACGCCAGCATCGAGGAGGTGTTCGCCACCCTGAGCGCCGGTGCCACCCTGGTGCTACGCACCGACGCCCTGCTCGAATCCATGCCCGCCTTTGCGGCCGGGGTGGAGCAGATGGGGATCACCCACCTCGACCTGCCCACCGCGTTCTGGAACGAATGGGTGGTGGCGTTGACGGCGGGTCAGGCCCATATCCCTGCCAATCTGGCCACCGTCATCATCGGTGGCGAGGCGGTCTACCCCGAGCAGCTGGCCCAGTGGCAGCGCCAGGGCCGCTCCGATGTGCGCCTCTTCAACACCTACGGCCCCACCGAAACCACCGTGGTGGTGACCAGCCAGGAGCTGCAGCAGGAAGATCCGAGCCAGGCCCAGTTGCCCATCGGCCTGCCGCTGCCCGGCATGCAGGCACTTATCCTGGGGGCGGGGGAGCAACCTGCCGAGGAAGGAGAGTTGGTGCTGCTCGGCCCGCAACTGGCCAACGGTTATGTGGGGGGCGTGCAAGGCAGCTTTGGCACCCTGCGGATCGGCGAAGAGGAGCTGCCTGTCTATCGCACCGGCGATCGGGTGCGCTTGGTGGCTGGCCGGCTGGTCTACCTCGGCCGGCGCGACAACGAATTCAAGATAAGCGGCTATCGTATCCAGCCCGGTGAGGTGGAAGCCCAGCTGCTGGCCCTGCCGGGAGTGGATGAGGCGTGCGTGCAGGGAGTGAGCATCGGCAGCGTGCGCCGGCTGGTGGCCTTCGTGGCCGGGTCGGAGCGCGACAGTCGGGTCATCAAGGCGCAGCTGGCCAAGGTGCTGCCTGCCGCCATGATCCCCACCGACTATCGCCACTATGACCAGCTGCCCCGCACCGGCTCCAACAAGCTGGATCGCAAGGCCCTGCTGGCCGCCTACCAGGCGGGCGGCGAAGCCCTGAGCCTGGGTAGCGAGACCGAGAACCGGGTCGGCACCATCTGGCAGCAGATCCTGGGGCTGGCCACCATGGCGCCTGCCGACAACTTCTTCGAACTGGGGGGCCAGTCCCTGCAGACCATCCAGATCGTCAACCGACTCGGCGCCGAGTTCGGGGTGCAGGTCAAGGTCTCCGATGTGTTCGATCACCCTCGGCTGGATGACTTCTGCCGTTTCCTCGACGGCCTGCTTGCCGAGGACGAAGAGAGCGTGGAGATGGTGTGGTGATGGATAAGGAGCAACAAGCAATGGCCTTTGATTTCACTGGCAAGCGGGTCTGGGTAACCGGGGCCGGGCGTGGCATCGGCCGCGAGGTGGCCACGCAGTTCGTGGCGGCCGGAGCAATCGTGGTGGGGCTGGATCTGGCGTTTCCCGAAGCCGATTACCCCTATGCCACCCGGCTGCTCGATATTGGCGATTCGAAGGCGGTCAACGCCTGCTGCGCAGCGCTGCTGGTAGACGGCGGGCTCGATGTGCTGGTCAACGGGGCCGGTGTGCTGCGCCTCGGCTCCACCGAGACTCTGAGCGATGACGACTGGCACGACTGCATGACGGTCAACGCCAGCGGGGTCTTCTATCTGCTGCGGGCCCTGGTGCCCCACTTCAAGGAGCAGCGGCGCGGCGCCATCGTCACCATCGGTTCCAACGCCGCCCATGTGCCGCGCATGCAGATGGCAGCCTATTGCGCCTCCAAGGCGGCGGTCACCAGCCTGACCCAGACGGTGGGGCTGGAGCTGGCCCCCTTCGGCGTGCGCGCCAACCTGGTGTCGCCGGGCTCGACGGATACCCCCATGCTGCGCGGCATGCTGCCAAGCGAGGAGGCCATGGCCCGCACCATTGCCGGGTTGCCGGAGCAGTTCAAGCTCGGCATCCCCCTGCGCAAGGTAGCCACTCCGGCGGAGATCGCCCATACCGTCCTCTTCCTGGCCTCGGATCTGGCCAGCCACATCACGCTGCAGGATCTGGTCGTCGACGGTGGCGCCACCCTGAGTGCCTGAGGCTTGAGAAACAGATGAACAATATGATTTTGCTGTTGAAACAGCTGGAACGGCAGGGGGTTAAGCTGGCACTGAACGACAAGGGCCAGCTTATCTCCCAGTCGAGCAAGGAGGCGGTGACGCCGGCCATCGGCGCCACCATCAAGGCCCACAAGGATGAGCTGGTGCGCTGCCTCGCGGCCCGTGCCGCCTTCGAGGCCCCTATCGTCGCCGAGGGCGCCCGGCAGGGGCCGCTCTCCTCGTCCCAGAGCGGGCTCTGGTTTATCGAGCAGTACGAGGAGGCCTCCCACCTCTACAACATGCCGGTCTATTTTCGCGTCAAGGGAGAGCTGGACACGGCGGCGCTGGAGTTTGCCTTCGACCACCTGTTTGCCCGCCACCCCAGCATGCGCACCCGCTTCATCAAGGACGAGGCGGGCAGGGGGGCGCAGGAGATCCTGCCCCACACGCCCTTCACGCTGCAGATTGAGGACGTGAGCGCAGAGCCCATTGCCGAGCGCGAGGCCTATGTGGCCCGCCGGGTGCGCGAGGAGATCGGGCGCCCTTTCTCCCTGACCCAGGGGGATCTGAGCCGGGTGCACCTTATTCGGCTGGGCAGCCGCGAGCACGTGCTGCTGATCACCCAGCACCACATCATCTCCGACGGCTGGTCGGTCAAGAACATGTTCGCGGATCTCAAGCGCGCCTTTCTTGCCCATCAGAACCGCGAGCCCCTGCAGGTGAGCGAGCTGCCGCTCACCTACATCGACTATGCCCGCTGGTTCAACTCACCGCGTTTTCTCGATTATCACGCCGAGTTCAAGCCGTTCTGGGTCGATCGGCTCGGTGGCAGCCCCGAGGTGCACGGTCTGCCGCTCGACAAGCCGCGCCCGGCCCATCAGGCCAGCGGCGGCGAGCTGGTCTTCTCCACCATTGACAACACGCTGTGGGAGAGCTTCAAGCGCCTGTGCCAACGGCACAGCACCTCCAACTTCATCGGCCTGCACGCCCTGTTCGCCCTGCTGATGGTGCGCCAGAGCGGCGAGAAGGAGGTGGTGATCGGCACCCCGCTCGCCTATCGCGAGCGCCACGAGATCGAGTCCCTGGTGGGCTTTTTCGTCAACACCCTGGTGCTGAGAACCCAGCTGACAGGGCGGCCCAGTTTTGTCGACTATCTGCAGCAGTGCCGGGAGGAGGATCTGGCGGCCTTCGATCACCAGCTCTACCGTTTCGAGGCGCTGGCCGAGGCCATCGGCGCCGATCGCACTACTGCCATCAACCCCATCTTCCAGATCATGCTGGTCTATCAGGCCAAGGTGGACTTCAACGATCTCATCCCCGGCTGCCAGCTGGTGGAGGAGACCTCGCCTGTGCTGCCGGCCAAGACCGACATCTCGGTCAAGGTGACCGAGCTGATGGACTCCGTCAGAGTGGACTGGCTGTTTGCCACCGCCCTGTTTGAACGAGAGACCATCCAGGCGCTTGCCGATCGCCTGCTGCACCTGATGCGCGCCGTGGTGGCGGCCCCCGAGACCGACATCTGGCAGTTGCCGCTGGAGGCGGGCACCGACCAGGCGGCGCTCGCCGCACAGCTTGCCGACTTGCCGCGAGATTACCCGAGCCGTGACACCCTGCTCTGTCATATCGAGCGGCGCGCTATTCAGTTGCCGGACGCGCTGGCGGTGAGCGACGGCGAGCAATCGTTGACCTATGGCGAGCTGGAGGTGCGTGCCAACCGGCTGGCCCACTGGCTGCTGGCTCAGGGCGTCACCCCGGGCGCCGCCATCGGCATCCAGGCCAGACGCGATGTCGCCTTCGTCATCGCCCTGCTCGCCTGCTGGAAGGCGGGGGCGGCCTATGTGCCGCTCGACCCGGCCTATCCCGCCGAGCGGCTGGCCCATATCCTCACCGACGCTGGCATCAGCCTGGTGTTGGGGGGCGTGCCGGATCCGCGGCTTGGCGAGGCGCTGGCGGGCACGACTGCCGAATATCATGATCTGCACCAGCTTGCGCTGGACAAGGTGCCAACCAGCACACCCGCACTGCCCCGGGACGCAGCCATGCTGGCCCAGATCATCTACACCTCCGGCAGCACCGGCCTGCCCAAGGGGGTCATGGTGGAGCAGGGCAGCCTGGTCAACCTGATGGCGGATCACGGTGAGCGCATTGCCCTTGATCAGAATGGCGCCATGTTCAACTGCATGTCCCTCTCGTTCGATGCCGGCAACATGACCAGCTTGCTGCCGCTGTACTGCGGCGCGGCCCTGCACTTCGGCGAGCCGGGCGAGGGGGTGATCGGTGCCGCGATCGCTTGTGGTGCCAGCCATATGATTTTGCCGACCGCCCTGCTCGCGAACCTGCTGCCAGCGGCGGATCTCGGTTCCCTCAAGGCCATCGGCTTTGGCGGCGAGGCGTGCCCGAGCAGCCTGGTGGAGCGTTGGGGGGAGCGGGTGGCCCTCTTCAACATGTACGGCCCGACCGAGTGCACCGTCACCGCGCTCTGCGCGCGGCTCACCCCGGGGACGCCCATCACCATAGGTCGACCGGTCAACCACCTGAAGGCGCTGATCCTGGACGAGGCGGGCAACCTCTGCCCGGTGGGGGTGCCCGGCGAGCTCTGCCTGGCAGGGTTGGGGCTGGCCCGCGGCTACCTCAATCTGCCGGAGCGCACCCAGGAGGCCTTTATCGAGTTGGCGCTGGCGGAACGTACCCATCGCCTCTATCGCACCGGCGATCGGGCCCTGCTGCGCCGCGATGGCAACATCCAGTATCTGGGCCGGATAGACGAGCAGATCAAGCTGCGCGGCTATCGTATCGAGCCGGGGGAGATAGAGACCCGGCTTGCCGAATTGTGCCCGGTCATCCGCCAGATCAAGGTGGTGGTGCAGGAGGGTCGTCTGCTGGCGTATGCCTGTTTGCAGGCCGGGGCAAGGGAGCCCGACGGCGACGCCCTGTTGCAGCGGGCCGGCGAGTGCCTGCCCGAATACATGGTGCCGGCACGCCTCTGCTGGCTGCCCGAGATGCCGCTCACCCCCAACGGCAAGCTGGACTTGCGCCGCCTGCCCGCCATCGTCTGGCAGCAGAGCAAGGGCGAGCCGCAAAACAAACTGGAGCAGACCGTGCTCGCCATCTGGCAAGGGGTGCTCAAACAACCGCTCGGGGTTGAGGATGACTTCTTCCGCCTGGGCGGTGACTCCATCCTCAGCATCCAGCTCACCACCCGGTTGCGGGATGCGGGACTGCACTGCAGCGTGAAGGACGTGTTCGAAGCCAAGACGGTGCGCCGCCTCTGCCGCCAGCTCGGCCAGCAGCAGGCCGTCAGCCACAGAAGCGAGCAGGGCAGCCTGACCGGCGAGTTCCCGCTCCACCCCATTCAGCACTGGTTCTTCGAGCAGGGCTTTGCCAAGTCCGGTCACTGGAACCAGGGGGTGATCCTGCGCCTGCCGGCCGGGGTGGATGATGAGGCCCTGCGCGGCTGGCTGGATGCGTTGCGCCAGCACCACGATGCCCTGCGTCTGGCGGTGACCCCGACCGGCCAGCGCTACCTGGCCGAACTGCCATTGCCGCCGCTGCCGACCCTGGATGCCGGCAGCCTCGATGAGGCCGAACTGCAGGCCCGCCTGACCGAGCTGCAGGGGGATCTCGACCCTGCCAGCGGCCACACCCTGGCCTGGGCCCGCCTGCGCAATCTCGCCCTCGAGGGGGATCGCGAGGGCGAGACGGTGGAGGGGCTCTTCCTCGCCTTCCATCACCTGGTCATCGATGCGGTCTCCTGGCGCATCTTGGCCGAAGATCTGGCACGGGTGAGCAGGGGCGAGCCGCTGCCAGCCAAGGGCAGCAGCTATCGCCAGTGGGGCGAGGGGCTCGCGGCCTACGCCAAACGGGAAGAGGAACAGCTTGGCTTCTGGCTGGCTCAGGGGGAAGGCAGCCAGGGTCACCTGCTGGAAGCGGCGCGCGCCGCCGATGGCCGCGCCGCCGCCAGCCTGCTGCAACTGAGTCAGGAGACCACGGCTCGTCTCATCGACGCCGCCAACCAGGCCTACTTCACCCGGGTGCCCGACCTGCTGCTGGCGGCCCTGACCCGTACCCTGAGCGAGCAGGGTTACGGCAGCCGTCACTGCGTGATGCTGGAAGGACACGGTCGTGAGGCCATCGATGCTGAACTGGACGTGAGCCGAACCCTGGGCTGGTTTACCAGCGCCTATCCGCTGGCGCTGGCGGATGCCAAAGAGTGGGACTCGCTGGTCTGCGCCACCAAGGAGCAGCTGCGCGCCGTGCCGGACAAGGGGGTGGGCTTCAACGCCCTGCGGCTGCACCACCCACGTGGCTGGGCACTGCCCGAAGCCCTGGTGGTCTTCAATTACCTGGGGGTCAGCCATCAGGGCGAGGCTGCTCAGCCCTGGCAGCCCCTGCCGCTGGCGCCGGGGGCCCCCACGTCCCCTGACAACCTGCCGCGCGAGCTGGTCAGTCTGCACGGTGGCGTGTTTGATGGCCGCCTCACCCTGCGCCAGGTGGGCGCCCTCAACCAGCAGGCGAGCGACGCCCTGATGGCACGGCTGGCGGACAATCTGACGGCGCTGGTGGAGCACTGCTGCACCGTGAAGGTCCCACGCCATACCCCGAGCGACTTCCCGGGGCTTGGCCTCTCGCAAGCCGGGCTCGATCGGGTGCTGGCCGGGCGCGAAGTGGAGACCCTGCTGCCCATGACCTCGCTTCAGCAGAGCATGTTCCATCACAGGGCGTTGCTACCCCGGGATCACGCCTATCACCTGCAGACCGAGATCGCCTATCACCAGCCGCTGGACGTGGCGGTCTACCGTCAGGCCTGGCGGGGGCAGATCGCCCTTTGGCAGGCCCTTCGCAGCGAACTGGTGCTGGCGGATGGGGTCGCGTTGCAGCGCATTCTCAAGCGCACCGAGTTGTCATTCCACTATGAGGACTTGTCCGAGGTGGAAAATGCAGAGGCACGGGTCCAGGCCTACCGCGAGCAGGATCTGGCCCGCCCGATCCCGCTCGAGCAGGCGCCCCTGCTGCGCCTTGCCTGTTTCAAATTGGCCCCCGATCACCACAAGGTGATCTTCAGCGCCCATCACAGCGTGCTGGATGGCTGGAGCGGCCCCGTGTTGTTGGGTTCCTTGCATCGCGGCTATCAGGCGCTGATGAACGGCCTGTTGCCGCAGGGCGAGCCGGATACCGCCTGGCTCGAGTTTGGCCGCCATATCGCCAGCCAAGCCCGCAGCGCCGACGCTTACTGGCAGGGGCGGGGCGAGCTCTTGGCCAAGCCCAACGATCTCGCCTGCCTGTTCGGGGTGACGCTGGACGCTAGCTCAAGCGGGCGCCATACCCAGCAGAGACCGGCGGTGTGCGCCACGGCGCTGCCGGCCGAGGTGGCGACCCTGCTCGCCCATCGTGCCCGCGACCTTGGCGTGACCGCAGGACTGTTGGCCCAATATGCCTGGCACCGTCTGCTGGCTCGCCGCTCTGGCGATGCCGTTACCCTGGTAGGCAACGTGACCCCGGGCCGTGACTATCCCATCGAGGGGATCACCGCGAGCGTCGGGCTCTACATCAACAGCCTGCCGTTGACGCTGGCGTGGCGCACTGAGTTGAGCCTGGCCGAGCATATCGCCCGGTTGCAGACCGATCTGATGGCGCTCAATGAGCACGGCACCCAGTCACTGGCGGCACTGACCAAAGGCCGGGTGCGTCTGTTCCAGAGCCTGTTCGTGTTTGAAAACTACCCCATGCCGGCGGCCCCTGCCGCCCCCGAACCTCACCAGCTGGTGCCGCGCTTTGGCACCGTGGTGGAGAAGGTGGAGCTGCCGCTCTCCTTGGTGGTCAGCAGCCGGGGCGAGACGCTCCAGCTGCGCCTCGAATTCGACGGCGAGCAGATCCCCGAGGCCCGGGCCGAGGCGGTGCTGGCTGCCTGGCTGGCCGAGCTCGACTGGCTGGCGCAGGCGGATCTGAGCCAGCCGGCCAGCGTGGCGGCGGCACCGTCCCCGGCGAAGGCGCAAGTGGCCGCCACCAGGGCTGAGCCCGGCCTGGCTCAGCCGCCGGCCGAGGCCCGCGCGCTGGTGGCCCTGTGGGAGCGCCAGTGCGGCGTGCCCGGTATCTGGCAGCAGACCCTGTGTGAACTCGGGGTGGATTCGGTGCAGCAGCTCGCCCTGCTGGCGGCTCTCAACGAGGCGTTTGGCCAGGAGCGGGCGCCGCTCACCCTGCAGACCCTCAAGGCCCACCCATCCCCCAGCCGGCTCTATCGGCATTGGCTGGTGCGCCAAACGGAGGCCGCGCTATGACAGTGACCATCAAGCATGAGGCTTCGCTCGTGCAAACCCGGCCTGCCCCCCGTGAGGGGGCGGCCAACCTGGGCGCGCGGCTGGCGGCATGTCTGGCCGCCACTCCGCTGGCCCCCGCCATCCGTATGGGCGGGGAGGGCATCAGTGAGGGCGGATCAGATGAGCAGTGGCTTAGCTATGGCGCGCTCAATGATCGGGTGGCCCAGATTGCCGCCCGCCTGCAGGGGCTGGCGGTGGGGGAGCGGGTCGGCCTCTATCTCTCCCGTAGCCCCGATCTGGTGGCCAGCTTGCTGGCCTGCCTGCGGCTCGGCCTCACCTTTGTGCCGCTCGAGCCGGACTTTCCGGTGGAGCGGCTGCAGGGGATCGCCCGCCAGGCGCGTTTGTCGGCGGTGATCTGCGACGGCGACAGGCCGGCCCCCGCCTTCGGCTGTCCGCTGCGCACCCTCGACGGGCCGGCAGCGGCAGGGGCCGTCTCCTGGCCCCAGGTGGATGACGCCCTGGCCGCCTACATGATGTTCACCTCGGGCTCCACCGGCGAGCCCAAGGGGGTGGTCATCAGCCGGCGGGCCCTGCTCTGCTTCCTCGACGGGATCCGCGAGCGGCTCGGGCTCTCACCGAGCGGCCATTGGCTCTTCATCACCACCCCGGCCTTCGACATCTCCCTGCTGGAGATGCTGGGGCCGCTTTGGGTCGGTGGCCGGCTGACGGTGGCCGGCGGCGAGCACAACAAGGATCCGCTGGGAATGATGGCGCTGCTCGAGGCCGATCCCTCCATCAACTGGCTGCAGGCCACCCCGGCCTGCTGGCGCATGCTGCTTAAAGCTGGCTGGCAGGGGCGCAATACCCTCACCGCCCTGTGTGGCGGTGAGGCGCTGGACTCGGGATTGGCCGAGCAGCTTTGTGCCCGCACCCGGCGACTGTGGAACTGCTACGGGCCGACCGAGGCCACCGTCTGGTCCCTGGTGAGCGAGGTGCGCTGGCCACCGACTGATGGCCAGATCACCATAGGTCACAGCCTGCCCGGCTATCGGCACTGGGTGCTGGATGAGGCGGGGCAGCCGGTGGCAGAGGGGGAGTGCGGCGAGCTCTGCATCGAGAGCCCGGCCCTGTGCGAGGGGTACTGGCGCAAGCCGGCCTTGACCAGCGCCGCCTTCCTGCGCCTTGCCACCCATCGCCTCTATCGCACCGGCGATCGGGTGCGGCGACTGGGGGCGGACCGCTTCCTCTATCTGGGACGGCGCGACGATCAGGTCAAGCTGCGCGGTTTTCGCATCGAGCTCGGCGAGGTGGAGGCGGGACTGCGCCGCCAGGCCGGGGTGCAGGAAGCGGCGGTGCGTCTGGTGGGTGAGGGGGAGGACGCCATGCTGGTGGGCTACGTGGAGGCGAAAAGCGGGGTGACCCTCAACCGGCTGGCCCTGCGCAAGGGGCTGCAGGCGACGCTGCCGCACTACATGGTGCCGGCGCGGCTCATGCTGCTGGATGCCCTGCCCAAGACCGGCAGCGGCAAGCTGGACAGAAAGGCGCTGCCGTTAAACGAGTAAGAGATATGTCGGAAGGCCATAAACCCGAAACAAAATAACAAAAGCCCCCGCACCTAGGTGCGGGGGCTTTTTTGACGAGGATGGCCGGGCGCGTTACTGGCTGCTGAACAGCTTGGTCTGGGGAGTGGACTGGGCGGTCAGGCTCATGCGACCGGAAGTCTCCAGCCAGGATTTGATCCGCTTGGCATCGGCCACCCGGGCGTTGGGGGTATCGGCATTGAGCAGCACCATGATCACCGGCTCGCGGTTGATCTGGGTGGCCATCACCAGGCAGCGACCCGCCTCGCGGATGTAGCCGGTCTTGGAGAGGGAGATGGGCCAGCTCCCTTCGCGCACCAGCCGGTTGGAGTTGAGGTAGTGCAGCTGACGCTTACCGTTGCGCACCATGCGCTCCTCGGTGGAGGAGTACTGGCGAATGAGCGGATAGGTGGATGCCGCCGCCACCAGCTTGGCGAGATCGTGGGCGCTGGAGACGTTGCGGGGGGTGAGGCCGGTACTGTCGGAAAACTGGGTGCTCCACATGCCGAGCATGCGGGCCTTGGCGTTCATCGCCTCGATGAAGGCACGCTGGCCACCCGGGTAGTTTCTGGCCAGCGCCGAGGCGGCACGGTTTTCCGACGACATCAGGGCGATGTGCAGCATGTCGGCCCGGCTCAGGCGCGAGCCCACCGCCAGCCGCGACCCGGTGCCCTTGAGTCTGTCCACGTCGGCCATGGTGACGGTCAGCATCTCGGAGAGCCGCTGGTTGGCATCGAGCACCACCAGCGCCGTCATCAGCTTGGTGATGGAGGCTATCGGCATCACCCGGTTGGCGTTGCGCTCCGACAGCACTTCACCGGTGCGCGGGTTGGCCACCACGAAGGCGGCGGAGCTCAGCGCCAGATCGTTGCGTTGCTCCAGAAAGCTGTTGGGGGAGTGGGGCTGGGCTGAAAACGGATTGGCCTGGGCGCTCTCCATGCTGACGGGAACAAGGAAGGCACCGAGCAACAGGGTAAGAAAAGGGCGAGTAATCATGATTTGACGCTACCGTACGGCTGACAGGGATATTTGGCTAAGTTATATGACGGTAATTGACGCTTCACAACGTCTAATGGCCCGATATTTCAATTTTATGGGATGGCGCACCTTGAAATAACGGTAATGGCGGCTATGGGTGGCTTCATACGAGTAATTATGGGGTGGGCAGGAGTGGGGAACCTGGTCGCGGCGCGCGGCTGGCGGCGCCTCCTGGCCACCAGATAGTCACTCTTTTACCTCTCTCTGCTGCTTGTTTCCTTCCTCTCGCTCATTCTGGGTGATCATCTCTGCTGAAAATGGCCTGATCAGGGGCGGCAACATGTGCTGATGGTCGCCATGGCCGGGTGTGGATCATCACAGGATCAAGGGGATAACGGCAGGGATCTTGGCATGCGTCCGCTATGGTGTCATGGCCACCCGCATCAGCGCCGAGGGGCTGTTTTCGACAAAGTAGTGCCAGAGGTAATCATAGAGTGCCTGCTGGCCGGGGAAGCCCGCCAGCGCCTTGGCCTCGGCCAGGCTGGACCAGAGGTACTCGGTGTGCTCGTGATTGAGGGTCACCGCCTGCGTTGGCGGGCAGTAGACCACGAACACCGGCACCAGACAGACGGTGTTGGTGGCGTGCTCGTAAAACTGCTCCAGATACTGGCCGTTGTAGAGTTCGTGCACGACGATGCCTGTCTCCTCGCGAAATTCGCGCACTATGGTCTGCCAACCGGTTTCCCCTGCCTCGACCGTGCCCGCCACATGACACCAGAAGCCGCCCTTGACCCGTTTCATCATCAGCAACCGGGTCTCGCCCTGGACGGTGGAGAGCGCGACGCCGGAGACGGTGTGACAGCGAATGGGGATCATGGGAGAGGCTCCAGAAACAGGTTCAATGGACGCCTATGTTCGGCCGCCGACGGGAGCTTGGCAAGTGATTTCCCTGCCGGCGGCGTTTGTGCTGGCCCAACGTGACAGGGGCAATCAGCCCCGGTCACGCGTGCGGTCAGCCCCCCATCATGCGGGCAGTCTGGATCGCCTCGATCAGCGCGGCCCGGTTGATGCGGGGGCGCTCCTCGTCCAGCAACTGCTGCCAGAGGGCGATGGCCTGGGAGTAGCGGCCGTGCAGGAAGTGATCGGAGGCGAGCAGCATCAGGGCGCTCACCTCACCCTTGTCCTGCTTGAGCGCGCTATCGAGCAGGCGCAGCGCCTCAGGGGTGAGCTGCTGGCCCGCCTGGTAGTAGAGCACGGTGGCCTGGGCGGCCTGGGTCGCCGCGCTGGCGCCCCCTTCTTGCAGGGCGAGGCGCTGGTAGGCGAGCAGGGCGTTGGCGTACTCGTCCCGATAGAGATAGAGCTGACCGAGCGCCGCCCAGCCGTCGAGATCGGCAGGGTTGGCTTGCAGGCGCTGGTGCAAGGCGCCCAGCTCCTTGTCCTGCAGATCCCGCGGGCTCAATCCCGCCAGCGGATCGGGGCGTGACTGATAAGCCTGCCACGCCTGATAGCGGCCGGTGCCGGCATAAATGCCGGCCATCAGCGCCAGCAGCAGGGCCCCAAGCAGTATCCATGAGCGCAGCCAGAGCTGTGGACGAGCGGTGCTATCTCTTACCAGCCGCTCGCGCAGGGCCTGCTCGGCAGGTGGGGTGGGGTTGGCGAGGCGAGCCAGCTCCAGCTCCCGGTAGAGGCGGCTGTGGGGGGCAAGCCCCGCCTGCTGCTCGGCCATGATCAGCCGGTTCAGCTCGGCCCTGGGGTCGTGGGCGAGCATCCCCTCGGCTCTGTCGCCGATAAGCGGCACCCGTGCCGGTTGCCGGCGATGCAGGCTCCTGCGCAGGCGATTGAGTGCCAGCAGCAGCAAGAGGGCGGGACCGCCCCACAGCAGCGCCGTGCTGGCCTTGAGGGGGGGATCGTAGCGCACGAAATCGCCGAAGCGCTCCGTCATGCGGGCGATCACCTGCTCATCAGACTGCCCCTCGTCCACCCAGCGGTAGACCTCGAGCCGCAGATCCCGCGCAATGGGGGAGTTGGATTCCACCAGGTTCTGGTTCTGGCACTGGGGGCAGCGCAGGGCGCGGGCCAGATCCTGAGCGCGGGTCTGCCGCTCGGGGTGGCGAAACTCATAGGTGTCGACCCCGCTGGCAAGGGCTCCGAGGCTCAAGGCCAGCAAGAGCGGCGCGATCAGGGCGTGGCCGAGACGGCTCATGGCTTGCTCTCCTGCACTTGTCTCTCCACTTCGGGCTGGCTGGCGGTGTTGCTGCGGGCCTTTGCAAGCAAGGGGGCAAACTGGCGTTGCCAGATCTCCCGGGTGAGCAGGCCGGTATGGCGGGTCAGCAGGGTGCCGTCGCCGGCGAAGAGATAGGTCTCCGGCGTGCCGTAGACGCCGAGCTCCAACGCGAGTCGGCCGTCGGGGTCGGCCAGCACGGCGCGATAGGGGTTGCCCGCCTCGGTGAGCCAGGCGCGGGCGGCGTCCCCCTTGTCCCGGTAGTTGAGGCCATAGAGGGGCACGGCGCTGGCCAGCTCACCCAGCAGCGGATGCTCGGCGCGGCAGTTGGGGCACCAGCTGGCCCAGACGTTGAGCACGAAGGGCTCCCCCTTGAGCGCCGAGGTGTGAATGGGGGCGCCGCCAAACAGATCGTCACTCTGCCACGCGGGCAGGGTGCGCCCTGCGACGGCCTCATCCTGGCTGTAGGGGTTGTTGCCAAGGCCGAGCCAGAGCAGGGCACCGAGCCCCAGGGTGAGCACGAGTGGCACGAACAGGCGCAGACGGGCGTTCATAAGAACTCCTGTTCGAGCCGAGGGTAGGGGGCGGTCGCTGGCGCAGGATGGTTAGCCAGCAGCGGCCGGCGGGCGAGCAGACGCACGGTGCCGCCCGTCATCATCAACAGGCCACCGAACCAGATCCAGCGCACCAGTGGCTTGTAGTGCAGCCGCATGGCATAGGCGCCGGGTCCCATCTTCTCGCCAAGCACCACGTAGAGATCGCCAAGCATTCCCCATTTGATCCCGGGTTCGTTCATGTTCATGGTACGCACGCTGTAGTGACGCCGCTCCGGCGTCAGCCGCGCCACCTCTTTACCGTCCTTATGCACGCTAAGCGTGATGCGCTCGGCGGTGTAGTTGGGGCCGATGAGCGGCTCGCTCCCCTCATAGCGAAACTCGAAGGCGCCGAGTTGATAGGGCTGGCCTGCGGCGAGCACCGCGCCCCCCTCCTGACTGTGGTGACTCACCTGCGCAATGCCGAGGGCGCACACCGCCACCCCGAGGTGGGCCAGCAGGCTGCCGAACTGATTGAGGGTGAGCTTGCGCAGGGCGACCGGGTGCAAGAGCGGGAGCAGCAGGCTGGCCATCAGCCAGAGGCTCAGCACGTTGGCCGCAAGCCCCAGCCAGTTTGCCCGCAACGGCTCGGGATAGGCGAGACTTAGCAAGGCGCCCCCCAGCAGGCCGAGCAGGCATGGGAGCAGCACCTTGATGCGGCGCTGGGCTGCCAGATGCTGCCAGCGCAGGCGCGGCAGCTGGGTCATCAGCGCCATCAGGCTGAGGGCCAGCGGCACGAAGATGGTATTGAAATAGGGGGCGCCCACCGAGAGTGAACCCAGATGGAGCGACTGGAACACCATGGGGTAGAAGGTACCGAGCAGCACGCTGGCGCAGGCCACGCTGAGCAGCAGGATGGCGGCGCCGAGCAGCCCCTCTTTTGACAGCAAGCCAAAGCGGGCATAGGGGGCGCGAATGTCCGCCCGCAAGGCAAACAGGGTGAGGGCGCAGGTCAATAGCAAGCCGAGCAGCAACAGGAGGGTGAGACCGCGGCTGGGGTCCACCGCAAAGGCGTGCACCGAGGTGAGTACCCCGGAGCGCACCACGAAGGTGCCGAGCAGGCTCAGCGAAAAGGTAAAGATGGAGAGCAGCAGCACGGTGTGACCGTAAGCGCCGCGCTTCTCGCACACCACCAGGGCGTGCAGCAGGGCGGTGCCGAGCAGCCAGGGCAAGAGGGAGGCATTTTCCACCGGATCCCAGAACCACCAGCCGCCCCAGCCGAGCTCGTAGTAGGCCCACCAGGAGCCCAGCACAATGCCAGCGGTGAGAAACACCCAGGAGCCGAGCGCCCAGGGGCGGCTCCAGTGGGCCACGGCGCCATCGAGCCGACCCGAGTGCAGCGCCGCCATGGCGAAGGCGAAGTTGACCGCAAAGCCGACGTAACCGAGATAGAGCAGGGGCGGGTGGATGATGAGGCCGATGTCCTGCAGCATGGGGTTGAGATCGCGCCCCTCCAGCGGCCCCGGGAACTGGCGGTCAAACGGGCTGGAGAAGATCAGGGTATAGAGGCCGAACAGCCCGACGATCAGCCCCATGATGGCCAATACCCGGGTTGTGATCAGCGGATCGACCCGCCTGGAGCAAAGGGCCACCAAAGCGCCCCACAGCCCCAGCGCAAAGACAAAGAACAGCATGGAGCCCTCGTGGCCGCCCCACACCGCTGCCAGCTTGAAGCCAAGGGGCAGGGCGCTGTTGGCGTGCTGGGCCACATAGACCAGGGTGAAGTCATCCTGGCCAAAACAGCTGGCGAGCAGCAGCAGGGCGGCCCCGAGCAGGAGCGCGACCAGGAGGGCCAGCGGTGTTGCGCAGCCGAGCAGCGGACGTGAGGCGAGCCGCAGCCCCAGCCAGGGCAGCAGCCCTTGCAGCAGGGCGAGCCCGGTCGCCAGCAACAGTGAGAGATAGCCGAGCTCCGCCAGCACACAACCTCCAGTCAATCATTTGTCTATGTTATGCCGCAGCGTCTGCACCGTACCGGCGCTGGGGAATAACATCCACATTTCTGGCAACAACCAATCGCAACAACTCATCGCAACAAATAAGCGCCAGTCACCCGAAGGGCGGCTGGCGCTTATCCCCAGCTTTCAATAACCGATTCACGATCCGTCGTGAGAGGTCGTCAGCAAGGTAAAGAGCAGCGCAGGAACCGGAGTGTATGTTAATACATGAGGATTCCGAGCAGCACATGAGCCTTGATCACGGCCTCGCAACAGGAGCGTGAACCGGTTTTTAAACTACCGTCATCTGGCCGGCATAAAGCACGAAGTAGCGCAGCAGCAGGATCCCCACCAGGGTCAGGCTGCAGACCAGCACCAGATAGCCGTTTTTGGCCCGCAGCGGCGCGGGGGCCAGCAGGGCCAGCAACTGGGGCAGCAGCATGCCGATGCCAACTACCCCGAGCCAGAACACCTGAGCCCAGAAGCCGCTGCCGATGGCGGCCCACATGGCAGCCTCCTTCTGGCCGCCACCGAAGTAGAGGCCGGTAAAGAAGCAGACCAGCAGCAATACCTCCACCGCCAGCACCGGCCGCTCGAAGCGGTGGACAAAGCTCACCCCCTGGCTGTGATGGTTCTCCTTGAACAGGGTGACAGCCAGCAAGATGGTGGAAGCGATGCCGGAGCTGACGCCGGAGATGAGGAACAGCACCGGCAGCACCGGGTTGTTCAACAGCGGATAGGTCTTGAGCGCCGACAGCAGAAAGCCGGTGTAGGCCCCCAAGAGCACGGCAAGCAGCAGCAAGAGCGGCGCCAGCAGCCGCTCGATGCGGGCAAGCCAAGCGATCAGACCATCCACAAAGGCGAACTTCTCTTGCAGCAGGTGACGGCGCAATGTCTCGATCTCGGAGCGAAACACCACCGCCAGCCAGGCGAACAGCACCGCCATGTAGACCTGGAACAGCATGACCCCCATCGACATCACGGAGTCGAACTGGTAGTGGAACATCAGCTTCCAGAAGGTCCAGGGACGGGCCAGGTGGAAGATGAGGATCAGTAACCCCAGCACCACGCTCACCGGCGCCAGAATGGCAGTCGCCTTGATGATGCCGCTCTCGCTGCCGGCTCCCTTGCGGCGCAGCAGCACCGAGAGGGTGGTGGCCCCGGCGGAGATGCCGAGCAGAAAGAGATAGATGGCGATCGGCCAGTCCCACACCAGCGAGGAGAAGTGAAATGCGTCATGCAACATGATCCATTCCTCCTTCTGTTACTGCGGTAGATGGCGATCGGACAAATCCCCAGACGAGGGAAGGGAAGTGAAACGCCTCTTGCATCGTCATGACTTTATCTCCCCTTTGGGCACGCGGTACATCTTGGGCGAGGTGCCGAGTGCCTGCTTGTAGCGATAGGTGGTCTCCTTTACCAGCCGTTTGGCGATGGGGCTGTCCGGGTCATCCAGATTGCCGAACACCAGCGCCTTGGTGGGACAGGATTCCACGCAGGCCGGCTCCTTGCCCGCCGCCAGGTTGGTCTTGCGGCAAAAGTCGCACTTGTCGGCCACCTTGGTCACAGGGTTGATAAAGCGCACCTGATAGGGGCAGGCGGCCAGACAGTACATGCAGCCGACGCAGAGATCCGGGTTGACGTCGACGATGCCATCCTCCTTGCGGATATGGGAGGCACCGGTCGGGCAGACGTGTACGCAGGGAGCGTTGTCGCAGTGCTGGCAGGACTTGCGAAAGAAGTGGTACTCGGCATCGGGGAAGGTGCCGATGGGGCCGGAGCGGATGATCTCGAGGCGCGAGACCCCCTCTGGCACCTGATTCACCTCCCGGCAGGCATCCATGCAGGCGGTACAGCCGATGCAGGCCGTTTCGTCGTGGAGCATGCCAAAGCGTACCCCGTCGATGGTCTGGCTGTGGGCGAGGGTGGTGGCAAGGGAGCGGGTGTTGGCACGAGCAGCCCCCGTCATCATGATGAGGGCCCCCGCGCTCATCCCCGCCATGAAGTGACGGCGAGAGCAGCTCATTGTGCCTCCTTGCCCGAGGTGGTGTTCGCCTTGGCCGCCTTGACGGCCTCATGCTGCTTGCTGTGGCAGTCGACGCAGAGCTTGATGCGGGACTTTTCCGGGATCGCCACCATGGGCTCTTTGGCCGGGTGAAGCTGGTGGCAGCTGGTGCAGGTGAGCTTGGTGGCGTGCACGTCGTGGGCCCAGAGCGCCTCGCGCAGCGGTTTGGGTTCGTGACAGCTCATGCAGACCCCGTTCTGCTCGGCGATGGGGTAGCTCTCGGTGCTCTGCTTGTCCTTGAAGCTGTCGCTAAAGCGCATCACATCCTTGACCCCTTCCCGGTGTTTGGGGGAGGGCTGACCATGGCAGTTGGTGCAGGTGACCGGCGCCAGGTTGTTGGGGTTGGTCGCCTGACCGTGCTTGCCGTGCATGCCGTATGCCTGCTCCTTGTGGCAGTCGGTACAGGCGGCATCGGGATTGCGCAAAAACTCCACCTCGTGTGTGGCAGAGACAGGTGTGGCGGGGAGGGCCGCAGGCGCATTGGCCGCATCGGCGGCCTGGCCCTGCAGGCTGGTCAGCAGCATGGCTGCCATCAGCATCAGTCGTAAGAAATCCATCGTTAAATCACCCATAGGAAGCCTCCATCCGGCTGCGGGCCCGACACTGCGGGCCCGCATGCCTCGTCATTGTGCGAGCCGTCCGGCCGCTTTGGCCTCGGCATCCCAGGCGGGGACTGTGGTCTTGAGGAACTGGGCCTTGTCGCTGTTGAACTGTTTCATGTCCATGCCAAGAGCGGCCTGGGCCTTCTCCTTGCTGGAGATGTCAGGAATGGCGATCTCGTGGCTGATCCCCTTGGCGGCCAGCAGACGTGCCAGCTTGGTGCGGGCATCGGCGGCCTTGTCCAAGGCGGTTCCCAGCATGCGCAGCGCCACTTCCGGGGCGTGCATCTGCACCCCGTGGGAGGCGATGGAGAAGTCCCAGCGCCATTGGGCGTGACGGATGTCCTGCAGAATGTCCTTCATCTCGGCCTCGGTGGCGCCGGCATCCCAGGCGGCCTTGGCTTCAAAGTGGGCGTGCACCAGCTGCTTCTCGACTTTGAGCTTGATTTCGGTGACGGCATCCTTGCGCTGCTTGACCACCCCTTGCAGCATCTCTTTGCTCTGGGTGTGGCAGTTGCGGCAGGTCTGATCGAAGCGATCGAAGGGGTTGCCCACCTTGTGATCGGTGTAGACCTTGCCCTGCTCGTTCTGCACCTTGGGCATGTGGCAGTCGACGCAGGCGACATTGTTCTGGCCGTGAATGCCGGCGCGCCAGGTCTCGTACTCGGGGTGCTGGGCTTTGAGCATGGGGGTCTTGGAGAGGGCATGGGTCCAGTCGGCAAAGCCTATTTCATCGTAATACTGCTCCATCTGCTCAACTGTGGTGCCCTTGTCCCAGGGGAATTTCACCGCCTTGGTCGGGCCGCTGAAGTAGTACTCCACGTGGCACTGGCCGCACACCTGAGACTGCTGATCGAAGCGCCCCTGCTCCTTGAACGGCTTGCCGATGGCAGTCATGGCCCGGTCGGCATAGGGACGGGAGAGGTGCAGGGCGGGTTTCCCTTCCTTGAACTCTTTCGAGGCGGTGTCGTGGCAGTCAGCGCAGCCGATGGTGTTGACGATCTCGGGGCCGCCTTTTGCCCACATGCCCTTGAAGTAGCCATCCTCACCCTTCTCGTCGATGACGCGGGCCACGTCCGGGCCTTTGCAACTCCAGCAGGCCATGGGCAGCGGACCGTCTTCGGCGGTCTTGGGGGCGCCGGTACGCAGGGTTTCCCGCACGTCGGTCAGCGCATAGAAGTGGCCGCGCGGCTTGTTGTAATCCTTGGAGAAGGGGTAGCCGGCCCAGAGCACCACCATCTGCGGATCTTCCGCCAGGGCATCGGTGCGCTCGCGGCTCTCGCTGGTGCCTTTCCAGCTGGTGAACTGATCGGCGTGATCCTTGGCGAACAGCTCGCTGCGCGCCTCGATCTTGCCCTTGGGCTGAGCCTCGTCGGCCGCCTGTGCCCAGCCGCTGGTGCCAAGGCAAGTGGTAAGCAGCAGGGCGGCGAGGCCCAGCCTGGTCTGTCTGTTGTGTGAACTCACGATCATCACTCCCAAATCGATCTCATTGCCAAGCCTGACCGTTCCATCCTGGATGTGGGCATCAGCCCCCGCACTAGGCAGGAGCAGGCAGGCCGATTAATTGTTATTAGTGAATAAAACCCATGTATTTATGCGATTGCTCGAGCTGGATATTACCAAATGGGTAAAACGAATGATGATTTATCGGGAGCGGGATTGCGCTAGATCAATTGTCGGAGCAGGCAACGAGCGGAAATGAGATCCCGGTTAAATTATGAGGAAACTCAACTTATTGCATCATTGTTAATGCGGTACACCACGCATCCTGGCGGCCATGGCCCGCCAGCCCGCGTCCCACAAGGGGAGACAACTAAAATTGCTTGCCTTCTATCCATTTGGAGATAATAAAAGCAATGTGAATAAATATGCTGTTGTGGCGGCACTAAAGGGGAGGGAATGGATCCTGTTGGTTGCCGGATTCAATCAGTGAGCTGCTCATGGGGACCATGGCTCATTCGAGCGATGCCCCAATAAAAAGAGCCGGCACTTGCCGGCTCTTTTTCTATCTGGTTTTTGCCGAGCGGGCCCTCAGGTGGATGGGGGCTCGCAAGCGGATATGGATGTGTTCATCTCAGGCCAAGGCTTTGGCCAGCAGGTGAATGGGGTGTTCACAGCGGAACGGCGTGCTCATCTCGATCTGCCACTTGCAGGTCTCGCAGTCGGTGATGACCAGATCGGGCTTGAGCCGGTTTATCTGATCAAACAGCCCTTCGCCGATGGCCTGGCTGGTCTGGTAGTTCTCCGACTTGAAGCCGTAGGTGCCGGCGATGCCGCAGCACTGGGAGTCCAGCACCGTCACCTTGACCCCTGGGATGGCGCGCAGCAGCTCGAGGGTATAGATGACGCCCCCCATCTTCTCCATGTGGCAGGGGGTGTGGTAGGCGATGTGCAGATTGAGCGGCTTCATCGCCGGCTTGTTGCCCTTGTAAAACTCGTTCCACAGGAAGCGGGTCACCAGCGAGATGCGATCGCGCACCTTGTGGTTGTCCTGCTCCAGCAGGTGCGTATATTCGTCGCGCAGGGTGAAGCCGCAGGTGGAAGAGGTGGCCAGCAGCGGCATCTCGTTGCCAAGCAGGGTGTTTTCCAGCTGCTTGATGTTGAAGGCAGCCTGCTGCTTGGCCTTGTCCATGAAGCCGTTGGCAATCAGCGGCACGCCGCAGCACTTCTCCCGCTCCAGCAGCTGGACGCCGATGTTCATGGCGTTGAGCACCTGCACCAGCTCCTTGCCGAGCTGCGGGTGGTTGTAGTTGACGTAGCAGCCGTGGAAGTAGGCGATTTGGCGCTCGAAGCGGGCCTGACTCGCTTTCTGCTTCTTGTACCAGCCGCGGAAGGTGCCCTGGGAGTATTTGGGCAGGTCACGGTGGGAGGAGACCCCCAGCGCCTTGTCCAGCACCAGCTTCATCGGTTTGAGGCCGGTGGTGAAGTTGACCACCGGGGCCATCAGGGTAGACATGCTGCCCATCAGATCGGTGTGGGAGAGCACGAACTCGCGGATCCCCGGCTTGAAGCCGCTGTACTGGTGCTTGGCCTTGGCGATGATGTCGCCGATGCGCACCCCGCTCGGGCAGGCCACTTCGCAGCGCTTGCAGTTGGTGCAGTATTTGAGGGCGCTGTCAAAGAGCTCGGGGCTCTTGATGCGCAGCCGCTCCCCATCCGGGCCCGCCTGCTTGGGGCCGGGGTAGGCCGGGTTGGCCTTGGCCACCGGGCAGTAGGCGGTACAGACGGTGCATTTGATGCACTGATCGAAAGTCTGGTTGGCATGATCCAGTAGCATGTCAGTTCTCCTCCCGTTGGGTGTGAAGGCACGGGATATGGGACAAAATCATCATTGGGCTGAACTCAAAATATGACCGGCAGCCTGCCAGCCGGTGGCAACTGCCACGCCTGAGCCGGAACCTTCTTTAATGGGGTCATAGTGCGCCAGCACGCTGCCCGCGCCGTAGAGGTTGGTGAGTGGCTTGCCGCCACGCAGCACTCTGAGCTTGTCGTCGGTCTTGACCCCGAAGCCCATGAAGGGGTGGTGGTCGAACAGGCGACGGCCGGCCCAGGCGTCCCGCTCGGGCAGGCTCAGTACGTCGGCGTTGAAGATGGGCTCGCGAATGCCACGCAGGCGCGACTCCAGCCCGCGGCTGAAGAAGCTGCCGGAGGCGAGCACGAAGTGGTCCGCCTCGAACAGCTGATCGTCGCCATTCTGGCTGTGCACGCCAATCACCCGATCGCCCTCGTAACGGGCGCCCAGCACCCGCTCGCTGGTGAGGAAGGTGCCGCCAAGGGCCATGAAACGGCGCTTGAGCGCCTCCTGCATCCGCATGCCGATGAGGGACGGCGGCATGGTGGCCACCTCCTTGATGATGCAGCCGGTGCGCTGCTCCAGCTCCGCCAAGCGCGGGCCGACCAGCCCGAGTGACAGGCAGGCGGGCAGCACCAGGTGGTGGCAGCGTGGCTCACCGCTCTCTTGCACCAGACGGCTGATCTCGCGGGCCAGATCCGTCAGCAGGTCACGCTGGCCATTGCCCTGCTTGTCGAACAGGCGGGCGATGTCGGCGGAGCGAAACTCGTGGGGATTGCGGCTGAACTCGGCCAGCTGGGGCAGGCGGAGCTCCCCGGTCAGGATGCGGCAGTGGGCGAAGCGCGTGTGGGTCGCCAGGTTGGCCGCCGCGAGCTCGGGGTGAAAATCGCGAAATCCCTCCAGGGTCGCCAGCAGGATGGCGTCGGGGGCCGGCGCATCGGTCACACAGGCGCAGGTGTCGGGGGAGAGCCAGGTGGCTTTGAGGGTGCCGATGGGGGTCAGCCGCTGGTGGTTGCGCTCCTGGCGAAACAGCGGCAATCCCTGCGCGGCGCAGTGGCGCTGCAGATCATCGAGGCTCGCCGCGATATGGGTCAGCCCCACCTTGTTGTAGGGATGCTCGGGGTTGGCGGCCATGAAGGCGGGCAGAGCGGCGCGGGGGTCCCCCTCGCTCTCCAGCAGATCGACCGAGCCGGAGGAGAAGTGCAGGGCGCTCTGGCCGGAGGCCATCAGCAGGGTCTTCTGGCCGGCCTCGGCCAGGCGCAGGGCCGCCGAGAGGCCCGCCATGCCGCTGCCGATAACGATGCTGTCAAATTTCATGGCTGCGCTCCTTGGTGGGATTTGCGGTGCTGGCATCGAGCGGGAAGGACGGCTCGGCCACCAGGTGGGGGGCCGTCCACTCGCCAAGGCCGAACAGCCCCTCGTAGATCCAGTAGGTAAATTCGGCTTCGCGCAGGGCATCGCCCCACAGCACGGGGCGGGTGCCCTTGTAGCGCTCCTCCAGGAACTGGCGCAGCATGACGCAGGCCTGACGACCGTCGGCCTTGCCGTACTCCTGCATCAGGCCGGCGGCGCGATAGGCGCACAACTCCCCCTGACAGGGGCCCATGCCGAGGCGGGTGCGGCGGCGCAGATCCACCAGGTTGTCCACATCCAGCTCGCGCAGGGCGTATTCAATCTCGCCGGCAGTGACCATCTCGCACTCGCAGATGAGGGCGTTGGCCTTGGGGTTGTCGCGGAAAAAGGCGATGACCCGCTCGCCGTGGCGGTACTGGGCCGAGCCTTCGGCAGGCACCGAGAGGCCGGGGGCGGAGACCTTCTCCGGATCCCGCGAGCCGGGCAGGCTCAGTTCGGCGGTGCGGCAGGGCTTGCTGTTGCCAAGCTTCTTGGCCAGCAGATCGGTGGCCCATTCGGCCATCAGCCGGTAGGTCATCAGCTTGCCGCCGGTGATGGTGTTGAACCCCTTGAGGCCGTCACGTTCGGCGTGATCCAGCAGCACTATGCCGCGGCTGATGTTGCGGCCGGACTCGTCGCCATCCACCGCCACCAGCGGGCGCACGCCGGCGTAGGCGCGCAGTAATCGGGTGCGGGCCATGATGGGGGCGAGCTTGATCCCCTCGCGCAGCAGCACCTCCACCTCTTCAGGCTCGACGGTGAGCTGGTCAATCTTGTGGTAATCGATGCGGCTCGAGGTGGTGCCGATGAGGGAGATGGTATCGCCCGGCACCAGGATGTCCGCGTCCGCCGGTTTGCGGGCGCGGTTGAGCACCAGCTGGTTGATGCGGTAATCCATGATGAGCAGGGAGCCCTTGGCCGGGAACATGCGGATGCCGAGATCGGCGTACTCGCAGATCTGCTGGCCCCAGATGCCGGCGGCATTGATCACCTCCTGGCACTCCACCTCGAACGCTTCACCGGTGCGGGTGTTGATCGCCTTGACGCCGTGCACCCGATCCTGGGTGCGCAAAAGCCCCAGCACCTTGCTGTGGGTGAAGATGCGGGCGCCGTGCTCCTTGGCATCCAGCACGTTGGCGGCGGCCAGGCGGAACGGATCGACCGTGCCGTCCGGCACCTGGATGGCGCCGATCAGCGCCGGGTTGACGTTGGGTTCGAGGCGCAGCGCATCGGCGGGATCCAGCTGGCGGGCGTCGATGCCCGCCAGGGCGCAGGCGTCCATGAAGGTATTTTGAAAATTGATGTCATCTTCCGGCAGGGTAATGAAGAGGCCGCCGGTGTCCTCGACGCAGTGGCTGGCGATCCGCTTGAGGATGCGGTTCTCCTGAATGCACTCGCGGGCGGACTCCTGATCCGTCACCGCGTAGCGGGCGCCGGAGTGGAGCAGGCCGTGGTTGCGGCCCGTGGTGCCGGCGGCGATGTCGTCCCGCTCAAGCAGGATGCAGTCGATGCCGCGCAGTGCGCAATCGCGCATGATGCCGGCTCCGGTGGCGCCACCCCCTATGATGACGACTTGTGTGGTTATTCTTTTCATTCTTGCCCGTCTCATCTCTTCCAGATGGTGCCAGTGTGGCCTGTCTCTGGGCGAAAATGTTTGATATGGGCCAAGTTAATGTTCGCAAACGCTCAAGTTGAGGGGTGTTAATGAGCAAATCGTGATTGTTGTCACACTCCAGCAACAGCAGAGGGGGCCGCTGGGCCCCCTCTGTCGACACGAGTCACGGCGCTCAGCCGCAGCACTTCTTGAACTTCTTGCCGCTGCCGCAGGGGCAGGGGTCGTTGCGCCCCACCCGCAGCGGTGCCGGATCCTGCTCGCCGTCGGTGTAGACCCAGCGCCCCTGATGGTGCACGAAGCGGGAGCGCTCATGCAGGCAGTGGCGCGCTTCACCTTCCATGAACCAGGCCTTGAACTCCACCATGCCAAGGGGGTCATCGGGGCCGCCCTGGCTGGCGATGATCTCGAGCCCGTCCCATTGGGTGTCGGTCTGGGAGAGCTGCTCCGCAGTCAGATCCCCCAGATAGTCAGGGTGCCAGCTGTGCACCAGGTACTCCCCCAATCCCAGCACGAAGGCGCTGTAGCGCGAGCGCATCAGCTGCTCCGGGGTCTGGGCGGCGGCTCCCCGGTGCAGTGATCCACAGCACAATTCGAGAGAAAGAGTTGAACCGCAAGGACATTTGTTCATGTGTCTGGCCATCAGAGTCGATAGATATAGAGGGCGGGGATTGTAGCGAAAGCGGGTCCCCGTCGACCAGCATCCTATACTGGTCTGGTAGGAACGGAACGCCCATAAAAATAGCTGCAAGGATGTGAAAGATGACGCTAAAGCAGAAAATTCTGTTGTTGGGAGCCGTCCCCGTGCTCCTGATGGCCCTGGTGGTCAATCTCAGCAACTACATGATTTCAAAGAGTGACCTGGAAGCCGATCTGGTGGTGGCGCGAGAAAATGCCATCAAGGAGCGCAAAGCGTTGCTCAGCAGCTACCTGATGCTGGCCAAGACTGCCGTCGACACTGCCTACAACCAGCCAGACACCCCGGAAGCGCGCAAGCAGGTCACCGAGATCCTGCGGCCGCTGCGCTACAGCAGTGACGGCTACTTCTTCGTCTACGACTTCCAGGGCAATACGGTATTGCTGCCGACCCGCCCCGAGATGGAAGGCAAGAACCGCTGGCAGGACAAGGATGCCAAGGGCAAGCTGCTGATCCAGGAGATCGTCAAGGCGGCGCGCCAGGGGGACGGTTTCTCCGAATACTGGACCGCCAAGCCCTCTATCGGCCGGGATGCGCCCAAGCTCTCCTTCAACCTGGTGCTTGACAAGTACCAGTGGGTCATCGGCACCGGTTTTTATATCGACGACATCGACAACGAGCTGGCGGTGCTGCGCACCGAGCGCGAGAGCAACATGCGCGACTCGCTGCAGAGCAGCGTGCTGCTGATCCTGGTGATCCTGGGGGTGACCCTGGCCGCCACCGTGGTGATCGGCAACCGGGTCACCCGGCCGCTGGCGGACGCGGTCTCGGCCCTCAACGACATCGCCGACGGGGAGGGGGATCTGACCCAGCGCCTCAAGGTGCAGAGCCATGACGAGATTGGTCAGCTGGCCACCGCCTTCAACCGCTTCGTGACGCGGATCCAGTCGGTGGTGAGCCAGGTGGGGGAGACCAGCAATCACCTGTTCAGCGCGGTGGAGAAGCTGCACCACCTGAGCGAGCACTATGACCATCAGATGCACGGCCACAGCCGGGAGACCGACCAGGTGGTCACCGCAGTGACCGAGATGAGCTCCACCGCCCAGGAAGTGGCGGCCAGCGCCTCCAACGCGGCCACCGCCACCAGCGACGCGGCGCGCGAGTCCGATGCCGCTCGCGGCGTGGTGGGTACCGCCATCAACAGCATCAACCGGCTGGTGGGCGAGGTGCACACCGCCTCCGGTGTCATCGAGCAGCTGGCGCAGGAGACCGCCAAGATAGGATCCGTGGTGGAGGTCATTCGCGGCATTGCCGAGCAGACCAACCTGCTGGCGCTCAACGCCGCCATCGAGGCGGCTCGGGCCGGCGAGCAGGGGCGCGGCTTTGCGGTGGTGGCGGACGAAGTCCGATCGCTGGCCGGTCGCACCCAGCAGAGCACCAAGGAGATCAACGAGATGCTGCAGCGCCTGCAGGGCGGGGTGAAGCAGGCGGTGGACGTGATGCAGGCGAGCGAAGAGCGCAGCCAGGAGACGGTGCAGGAGGCGAGCCACATCGCCACCTCCCTCGACAGCATGGTGATGGCGGTCAGCACCATCAACGACATGAACATCCAGATAGCCACTGCCGCCGAGGAGCAGCACGCGGTCTCCGAGGAGATCAACAAGAACCTGGTGGCCATTCAGCAGATCGTCAGCGAGCTGACCGACGCGGCGGTCGAGTCCAACAGCACCACCCGCGATCTCGCCAGCACCGGCGACAAACTGCGCAAGCTGGTCTCCCAGTTCCGCTACTGATGGGGTGACAAGAGGGGGATGTCCCTCACAAGATGCGGCCTGAACCCCGGTTCAGGCCGCACTTTATTTGGGGATTGACCAATAATATGTGAAAATTGGCCCCCTCTGTGTCAGCCCTTGCCCCGTACCCTATGAATGAGATCGTGAAAGGCAGTATCGATTTGATCCGTCAGCTCAACTATGGCCTGGTCTACGCCAGCCTGGAGGAGCACAAGGAGCTGTCCCGTACCGATCTCTCCCGCTTGACCGGCCTCTCGCCTGCCAGCATCACCAAGATCACCCGCGAATTGCTCGACGGCGGCCTGGTGGTCACTTGTGGCGAGAGCTCGGTGGGGCGTGGTCGCCGCCAGACCCTGCTGCGTATCAATGAGCGCCGCTTCCAGTTTCTCTCCATGCGCCTTGGCCGCGGCTATGTGGACATGGCGCTGTTCGATCTGGCCGGCCGCTCGCTTGCCCGTCATCGTCATGTCTTCAGCGAAGGGGAGCGCGCTGACCTGCTGGCCAGCCTGGTGCGGGCCATCGAGGGCTTCTTGCCCAAGAAGGCGCTGCGCCTCGCCTGCATCGCCCTCTGCTTGCCGGGGCAGGTGGAGCGCCACTCCGGCATGGTCAAGCACTTCCCCTTCTACGATCTGCGCAACTGGCCGCTCGGTCCCACCCTGCAGGAGGCCTTCGCGGTGCCCGTGCTGGTGAGTGGCGACGTGCGCACCTGGATCCAGGCCGAGCGCGAGTGGGGCGCCGCCAAGAACTGCGCCGATGCGGTGCTGGTGTTCGTGCACAACGACATCGGGGTCGGCATGGTGGTCAACGGCCAGCTCATCGAGAGCGAATCGGCCCTGCTCGGCGATCTCAGTCACCTGCAGCTCGAACCTTACGGTCAGCGCTGTTATTGCGGCGGCTTTGGCTGCGCCTGCACGCTGGTGACCAATCAGGCGCTCGAAGCCCAGTACCGGGATCTGCGCGAGCGGATGCAGGAGTACGATCTGCCCGAGAACGTCACCATCCGCGAGCTGTGCGAGCTGGCGCTGGCGGGCAACAGCCTCTGCCAGGACATCCTCCATCAGGCGGCGGGGCGGCTCTCCCGGGTGCTCTCCAACCTCATCTGCCTGCTCAATCCGGGCAAGCTGCTGCTGGGGGGCGAAATCACCCGCGCCGATCGGCTGCTGTTCCCCATGCTGCACCAGTCGCTGGCAAGCCAGCTGCCGGCCGAATACCTGGTGCGGCTGCAGATTGAATCCACCCACTTTTACGAAGATCCCACCAAGCCCACCTCGGTGCAGGTGCACAAGGCCCTGCGCGATGGCAGCCTGCTGCTCGACTTGTTGCGAGGCGACAAGGAGGCATGAAGCTGGGGTTGCAAGGACGCATCCTCCTCATGCTCTGTCTGGTCAGTCTGTTGCAGCTGGTGCTGCTGAGCGGGGCCAGTTACTACTATGTGTCCGAGCAGCGCTACCGCGAGGTGGGGGATCAGGCCCTCGACGTGGCGCGGCTGGTGGCCCGCGAGCCTGGCGTGCTGGCCGGGGTGAAGCGGGCCGACACCGCCCGCCTCAACGTGCTGGTGGAGCGGATCCGCGCCGAGGTCGGCGCCAGCTACATCGTCATCGGCGATAAAGAGGCGCGCCGGCTGGTGCACCCCAATGCGGATCGCATCGGCCAACCCATGATGGGGGATGATCCGAAGCGGGCGCTGCAGGGGGAGGCCTATATCTCCCGTGCGCAAGGGTCCCTCGGGGTCTCGGTGCGCGGCAAGAGCCCCATCCGCGATGAGCTCGGCCAGATCATCGGGGTGGTCTCGGTCGGTTATCTGGTGCGGGATATCGAGGCGGACCTGCAGGGTTTCCTGCGTTTCGGTCTCGCCATGACCCTGCTCATCGTGCTGCTCAACAGCCTGGCCGCCGCCTGGCTGGCCCGCCGTTACAAACGTGCCATCCTTGGCTTTGAGCCCGAGCAGATCGGCCGCCTCTATGCCGAACTCGACTGCACCCTGCGCACCGTGCGCGAGGGGATACTCACCATCGACGAGCAAGGGCGACTCACCTCCCTCAATCCCAATGGCATCCGCCTGCTGCGCCTCGACGAACAGACGGCCCGGGCTGCCATCGGCCAGCCCGTTACCCGGCTGCTGCCGGAGAGTCGGATGCTCTCCCTCATTCAGGATCCGCGCCCCCAGTTTGACGAGGAGATAGTGCTCAACGGCCAGTCCCTCATCGTCAACCGGCTGCCGCTGGTACGCGATGGCAAGCTGATCGGCGCGGTGTCGAGCTTTCGGCGCAAGGATGAGCTGGCCGAACTGAGCGCCCAGCTCTCCCAGGTGCAGGCCTACAGCGATCTGCTGCGGGTGCAGACCCACGAACACCACAACCAGCTCGGCACCATCGCCGGGCTCATCGAGCTCGGGGCCACCCGCGAGGCGCTTGCCTTCATCGGGCGGGAGGCGGCCACCGAGCAGAGCCTGCTGAGCTTCCTGATGAGCGCCATCGCCAAGCCCAAGGTGGCCGGCCTGCTGCTCGGCAAATATCACAGGGCTCACGAGCTGGGGCTGGTGCTGGAGGTGGACCCGGATTCCCGCCTGCACGACATTCCCCTTCGCGTCAGCGGCTCCCAGCTGGTGACGGTGCTGGGCAATCTCATCGACAATGCCTTCGAGGCGACCCGTCGCCACGGCGCCCCCTACCAGCCGGTACGGGTGGCGCTGAGCGATCTCGGCCAGGATCTGATCCTGGAGGTGGAAGACGGGGCGGGGGGGATCGATCCCGCGCTGGCGGATCGCCTGTTCGAGCGGGGCGTCAGCAGCAAGGTGGAGCCGGATCACGGCATCGGCCTCGCGCTGGTACGCAAGACCCTGGATGCTCTGCAGGGGACTATCACCATCGAAGCCACGATGCAGGGGAGTTGCGTCGTCTGTTACATTCCCAAGGAGGTGTGAGTGATCAAGATCCTGATCGTCGAGGATGACCCGGCCATTGCCGAGATCCACCGTCGCTTCGTGCAGCGGCTGGCGGGGTTCGAGGTGCTGGGGGTGGCGCTCACTCTGTTCGATGCCAGAGAGCAGATAGAGATCCTCAAGCCCGATCTGGTGTTGCTGGATGTGTGGCTGCCCGATGGCGAGGGCTTTGCCCTGCTGCGGGAGCTGCGCCAGGCGGGAGCTTCCCTCGACGTGATACTGCTCACCGCGGCGCGGGAGGCCGGCGCTCTGCAGGAGGCGATGCGGCTCGGGGTGGTGGATTTCATCCTCAAGCCCGTGGTGTTTGAGCGGCTGCGCGATACCCTCGACAAATATTGCCAGAGCCGCGCCGCCCTGGCGGCGCTGGCCGACATCGATCAGCAGGCGGTGGACACCCTGCTGGGGACGCCGTTGCAGCAGGTGGCGGCGGGCGGCCTGCCCAAGGGGATCGACGGGCTCACCCTGCAGCGGGTGCTGGCGGCGCTGGGGTCACAGGGGGCCAGCGCCGAGGAGATCGGCGGCCGGGTCGGGGTGAGCCGCACCACGGCGCGCCGCTATCTGGAGTTTCTGGTGGGCCAGCAGCTGGCGAGCCCGGAGCTGGAGTACGGCACCGTGGGCCGGCCGGAGCGACGTTATCGCCAGCCCTGAATGGAATAACCTCCTATCTTGTCTTGCCCATAAAAAGAGCGCCTATCGGCGCTCTTTTGCTGAGCGAGATCCGTCAACTCAGCTCGGCTCGGATTGCAGTGTGGCGGCCGGTGCACGGCGCGCCTGCCACCACTGCCACACCGGCAACAGCAGCATCACCAGGGTGATCAGGGTAAAGGTGAGGGTGATGGGGCGCTCCCACAGGAAGCTCAGGGAGCCGTCGTTGATCACCAGCGCCCGGCGCAGGTTGTCCTCCAGCATGCCCCCCAGAATGAAGCCGAGCAGCATGGGTGCCATGGGGAAGTCCAGCAGACGCAGGCCGATGGCGATCAGCGCCACCAGCGCCATCACATAGATGTCCATGGTGTTGAAGGAGACCAGATAGACCCCGATCAGCGAAAACAGCAGCACCATGGGGATGAGCACGGGGCGTGGCACCTGCAGGATCTTGGCCAGATAGGGGATGAGCGGCAGGTTGAGGATCAAGAGCACCACGTTGCCCAGATACATGGAGATGATCACCGACCAGAACACGTCCGGGTGCTCCATGAACAGGCGCGGGCCCGGCTGGATGCCGTAGGCGATGAGGGCCCCCAGCATCAGCGCCGTGGTGCCGGAACCCGGGATCCCCAGGGTCAGCAGCGGTACGAAAGCCCCGCTGGAGGCGGCGTTGTTGGCCGCCTCCGGCGCGGCGATACCGGTCAGGCTGCCCTTGCCGAACTCCTCCTGCCTGCGCTTGCTGGCGAAGTTGCGCTCGGCGCCATAGGCCATGAAGGAGGCGATGGTGGCGCCGGCCCCCGGCAGCACGCCGATGAGGAAACCCATCACCGAGGAGCGGGCGATGGGGGGCGCAATCTCTTTGACCTCGTCCCTGCTCAGCTTGAGGGAGCCGAGCTGCTGGATCTTGCGCGCCTCCTCCTTGCTGGTGTCCTTGCCCGGGCGCAGCACCGTCATCAGGATCTCCGCCAGGGCGAAGGTGGCCATGGCCAGCAGCAGGAAGGAGAAGCCGTCGCGCAAGTCCGGCAGGCCGAAGGTGAACCTGTCCACCCCGACGCTGCGGTCGATGCCGACGGTGGAGAGCATGATGCCGAACAGCGCCATGATCAGCGCCTTGAGCACCTGGCCCTTGCCGGCAAAGGCCGCCACCGCCGAGAGCCCCAGCACCATGAGGGCGAAGTAGTCCGCCGACTGGAATGAGAGGGAGACCTTGGCCAGCAGCGGCGCTGCCACCATCAGGAAGATGGCGGACAGGGTGCCGCCGGTGAAGGAGGCGTAGGCTGCGATGGCCAGCGCCTTGCCCGCCTGCCCCTTGCAGGCCAGCGGATAGCCGTCGATGGCGGTGATCATGCTGGCGGAGCAGCCCGGGGTGTTGATCAGGATGGAGGAGGTGGAGCCGCCGAACATGGAGCCGTAATAGACCCCGGCCATCAAAATGATGCCGGAGGCGGGATCCAGCCCGTAGGTGATGGGGATCATCAGGGCGATGGCGGTGACCGGCCCAAGGCCCGGCAGCATGCCGATGAAGGTGCCGACGAAACAGCCGACGATCACCATGAAGATGTTGATGGGCAGCATGGCGGTGCCCAGTCCTTGCAAAATGCCGTCTAACATGGGTTCTCCTTATCCCAGCAACTGGGTGAACAGCCGGCCTGGCTCGAGGTAGACGTTGAGCCCCTTGGTGAGCAGGGCCCAGAAGATGAGGGTGAACGGCAGGCTCACCTTGCAGGCGAAGGCGAGGCTCTGCTCGCCCATCAGCCGGATCCCGCCGATGAGAAACAGGGTGGTGGCGACCAGAAAGCCGAGCCAGCCAAGGGCCAGGCCGTAGGCCAGCATCAGCAGCAACAGGGCGAACACCAGCCGCCAGTTGCCGCTCTCCCGCTGCAGCCGCTCGCCGCCCGGAAAGCAGATCAGCAGCAGGGAGAGCAGGGCGCCGGCGCCGGCCAGGGCATAGGGCAGGGTGCTGGCGGTAAAGGGTTCATATTCGTCCCCGGGGTAGCCGGGGATCTGGGTGGCGTGATAGCCGTAGGCGAGGGAGAGCAGCAAAAACAGCAGCCCCCCGAGTCGCTCCTTGGTCAGATGCATGAGATGACTCCGATGGGCGGGCCAGGCCCGCCGACAGTGGGATTACTTGATGAAGCCGAGTTCGCGCATCAGGCCGCCGATCTGCTGCTCCTGCTGGATCAGAAAGGCGGTGAACTCGGGGCCGGCCTGATAGAGATTGGTCCAGTTGTTGCGGGCGCGGACCGTCTCCCACTCCGGCTTGTCATACATCTGCTTGAGCAGGGCGGCGAATTCGGCCGACTTGTCGGCGCTGACGGCAGGGGAGGCGAAATAGCCGCGCCAGTTGGCAAAGACCGTGGGGTTACCCTGTTCACTGAAGGTGGGCACCTCGCTCGCATCCGGCATCCGGGTCGGGGCCGTCATGCCGAGGATCCGCATCTGGCCCGATTTGACAGCCTCCATCGCCTCGCCAAAGCCGGTGGAGAGCACCTGGGTTTCTCCCGCCAGCACCGCCGCCATGGCGCTGCCGCCGGCGTCATAGGCCACGTAGCGCAGCTTGCCGGCATCGGCCCCGGCATTCTTGAAGGTCATGGCCGCTACCAGATGATCCAGGCTGCCACGGGCGGAGCCGCCGGCAATCTTCACCTTGGCGGGGTTCTCCTGATAGGCGGCCAGCAGCTGGGGCCAGCTCTGGTAGGGGGAGTCCAGCGGCACGGCCAGCGCCTGGTAGTCGGCGATGATGGCGGCCACCGGGGTGAGATCCCGGAACGATTGCGGCAACTCCTTGGAGAGGGATTTGACGATGATGGGGGTGGAGTTGACCATCAGGGTCTTGTCGGACTGGGCCGAGGTCTCGATGAGGTGGGCGATGGCCTTGGCACCGCCACCGGCCGAGATGTTCTGGTAGGAGGCGGTGGTGATGAGGCCGGATTTGGTCAGCGCCTCGCCGGTGCCGCGGGCGGTGTTGTCCCAGCCGCCGCCGGCGCCGCCCGGAATGAGGAAGTGGATTTCGTCGATCTTGGCCTGGGCGCCGAGGCTGGCGCCCAGCAGGCAGCAGAGCAACGTGCGTTTGAGGGTTCCTTGCAACATGGTGTACTCCTTGTGATTGTTGCGGGAAGGTTAATTAATCGTGATTGGTCGGCAAACAATCTGACCGTAATGGCTATTAAGACTGTTGTGGTCATTGTGTGCATTCTGGTCACGGCAGGGTGAGGCAGGGTCATGACGGGGCTGAAGGTCGCCAGAATGGTACTGCGGTGACGGCTGAAAAGGCACGTGGCTCCCCGTCAGGCGGGGAGCCACGCGGATGATGGGCTGGCTTATCCCTGTGATGCGGGTGCGGCGGAGACCTGGTCGCCGCCGGTGCCCTGCAGCTTGATGGCCTCGGTCGCCTGTTGCCTGCGCTGCAACTGCTCCATCACCAGCTTGTAGGCAATGTAGTACTTGTAAATGTTGCCGACGTAGGTGACCGTCTCCGGGCCTATCTTCTCCGCCGCCACATACTCGACGTTGTGAAACCAGACGTTGGGATCCAGCCCCCGTTTCTTGGCCTCGGTGCGCAGCCGTGCCACCCGGGCGGGGCCGGCGTTGTAGGAGGCGAACGAGAAGAGTGCCTTGTCGAGGGCCGTCATGGGCTCGTCTGCATAGTAGTGGTCGATCATCCAGCGCATGTATTTGACGCCGCCGTGAATGTTGGGCTCGAGCTGGCGGATGTCGCCCACTTTGAGCCCCTTGCCGGTGGCGGGCATGATCTGCATGATGCCGATGGCGCCGACGTGGCTGCGCGCCTTGTGATTGAGGGCCGACTCCTGATAGCCCTGGGCCGCCATCAGCAGCCAGTCCACCTCGTATTTCTCGCCATATTCGCGAAACAGATCCACCACCTGCAGAAACTTCTGGCGCTCGGCGTCGGCGGCGGCGCTCTTGACGAACTTGTTCTGCTTGAGATAACGGGCCAGGATGGCGTCGCCGCTGTGTTTACCGCGCAGGGCGGCTATCTGTTCATTGAGCATGGCCAGCAGTTGCGGGCTCTCCTTGCGCACCGCCCAGGCGATGACCCCCCCTTGCCGGAACACCGGCTGTTCATGGATGCGGATGGCGGGGAATATCTTTTGCCAGAACCGGGCCTTGTGTTCGTCCATGACGATGAAGGGCAGCAGGCCGGCATTGACCATCTCCACCAGATCTTCATCCTCCAGCGCCTCCGGGGCGGGCTGGATGTCGACAAGCGGCTCTCCCGCCGCCTTGCGCGCCTGGTTGTAGGCCGTGAGGCTCTCGAAATAGCTGGAGGAGGGGCGCACATAGACCCGTTGGCCAGCCAGATCGGCGGCGCTCTCCACCTTGGGGGAGGCAGGCCCCGAGATGAGCAGTTCCCGCACGTTCTCCAGCAGAGGGTCGGTAAAGAGCACCCCCTGTAGTTTGCGCCGCTCGGTGATGGTGAGGTTGGCGGCGGCGATGTCGCCCTTGCCTGCGATGAGGGCTTCCAGCAGGGCCTCGCGCGCGACCGGGATGAAGACCAGATGCAGCTTGAGATGGCGCTTGAGGCTCTTTTGCTTGCGCAACTGCTCGTTGAGCCGCTTCTCCACCTCGATGAAGGCGTCGTAGGTGACGCCCCGCTGCACCCCCTTGTAGATGAAATAGCCGGTCTTGTTGTAGGTGGTGAGCACCCGGATGGTGCGCCGTGCCAGCATGGCATCGAGATCGCCGAGCAGGGGCTGGGCCAGCTGGTCGCTGCTAAAAGCCAGGGCGGCCGGTTCGGAGTCGGCTTCCTCTGCGGGGGAGGTTTGCGCTGGCGTGGCGGCCTGCAGCGGGCCGCACAGCAGCCAGCCCAGAAGGATCCATAACCGTATCATGACGATGCCCTCGTGTGTTTCATTGAGTGTAAGCGGCATGGGGCGGGCGCTTTAGCTCAATGGGTTTGGTCGGTGAGGGGCGCATAGCACGATAGGCCCTATCCTGCGGGGGCGAGCCGGTGGGTGTTTGGGCGAAAAGGAGAGAGGCATGAACGAAAAGGGGAGCCATAGCGGCTCCCCTTGAGTTGGTTGGCTTGGTGCTAGATCGTCGGTGCTAGAACCAGAAGCCGATGATGAAGGAGCCCGCCAGAGTCAGCATGACGTTGGCCACCGCATAGGTGCCGGCATAGCCGAGCGCCGGGATGGAGCTGTTGGCCGCCTCGTTCACCACGTCCATGGCCGGGGCGCAGGTGCGGGCCCCCGTGATGGCGCCGAGCAGCAGGGCCGGGTTCATCTTCAGCACCCAGACCCCGAACAGGTAGCCCACCAGCACCGGCAGGGTGGTCACCAGCATGCCGGAGAAGAGCACCACGGCACCGACCTGGCTCAGGTGATCCAGAATGCCGCCGCCGGCTTTGAGGCCGGTGCTCACCATGAACACCGCCAGACCGAGATCCTTGGCCAGACGCAGGGCGCCCGGCGGCACGTAGCCGACCGTGGGGTGGTTGGCGCGCAGGTAACCCATCAGGATCCCCGCCAGCAGCAGGCCGACGGCGTTGCCCAGCCCAAACTCCAGCTGGCCGAACACCAGGGAGACGGAGCCTATCAGCAGTCCCAGCACGAAGAAGGTGGTGAAGGCCACCAGATCTGTGGTCTGGCTGTGGATGCTGATGAAGCCGATCTTGTTGGCCAGCAGCTTGACCCGCTGTTTCTCGCCGCTAATCTGCAGCACGTCGCCCTTTTGCAGCATGATGTTGCGATCGAACGGCATCTCGATCTGGGAGCGCACCACCCGGTTGAGGAAGCAGCCCTTCTCGGTGAGGTTGAGCTCCACCAGATGGCGACCCACCACCGCATCGTTTTTCACCACTATCTCTTCGGTGACGATCTGCAGGTCAAGCAGGTTGCGGTCGAACACCTCCTTGCCGTTGCGGTAGTTGACGTCGAGCTTCTCGTGGCTCTCGGGGTAACCCACCAGGGCGATCTCGTCCCCTTCCTGGATGACGGCATCGCCATCCGGGCTCGCCAGGATGCCGTTGCGGCGGATCCGCTCCACGTAGCAGCCGGTGTGGGGGTAGATGCCGGTCTCGCGCAGGGTACGACCGCCAATCCAGGCCGCCAGTTCCGGGCCGACCCGGTAGGCACGGATGATGGGCAGGTAGGTCTTGCGGCTCTCGTTGTCGGAGAGGCCGCGCTCGCGGGCGATCTTCTGCGCCTCGGTGTTGAGGTCGAGCCGTGCCAGCGAAGGCAGGTAGCGCACCACCAGCATCAGCCCCACCAGCCCCACCAGATAGGTCAACGCATAGCCGATGCCCATGTTGTCGAGCACCGACTGCATGTCGGTCTGATGGGGCAGGTTGAGCAGGCCGCTGCGCAGGGCATCCTGCGCACCCACCAGCGCCGGGGTCGAGGTGAGCGAGCCGGCGAGGATGCCAGCCGCCATGCCCGGCCCCAGGTTGAAGAACTTGGCCAGCCCGACGGTGAGGAAGAGGGCGGTCAGCAGGATCACCAGGGTGAGGGTGATGTAGTGGATGCCGTCACGCAGGAAGACGCTGAAGAAGTGCGGCCCCGCCTCTATTCCCACGCAGAAGATGAACAGCATGAAGCCGACGTTCTCCGTGGTGGCGGTGAATTCAAAACCCATCTGGCCGAACAGCAGGGCGGTAAAGAGTACGCCGATGGTGTTGCCGATCTGGAAGTTGCCGAACCTGACTTTACCGAGCAGCAGGCCGAAGGCCAGTACCACGAACAGCAGCAGGGAGTCGCTTTGATGTAGCAGTGTCACAAAATCTATGGTCATGCCCGGAAAAACCGAGGAAAAAAGTGGGGCCGATATTGTGCCGGATCCCTCACCAATAAAGAAGCGTCAAAGGAGGATTAATCGGCACTAACCCGCCACGCGACCCGCCTGTGTGAGGGAAACTGCGGGGCGGGTCTGGTGATGACCTCTATTTCCCTCTGCCAGCCCCGCTGTCAATTAGTGATTCCTGCTATCTGTGATCCTCGTCTTTCCGCTCTGCTTGAAAATTTATTCTCTGCTGTTTGACAGGGCGGTTTCCTGGTTTTTCAGCACATCTGACTGAAGGGGGTGACATGAGTCCGTGAGCCGATAGGTGGGTGTCGAGAGGGAGTGACCCACGTTGTGCGGGATGGCGAAAAGATATCTGCAAAAGGCATCTGTCGGCGGCGATGGCAACCCATTCAGGGGGGTGACCAAAAACAGCAGAAAATCAGGTCGGCAGGGAAAAACATCGCCCGTCGCTGGCAATGGCCTGCCAGCCTAGGCCGTCATTGGCTTTGCTCTACTTACCCACAGAATCTGTGGATAACCCTGTTTATGAAACTTGGTGATTAGGCTGTATCCCGCGCCAATACTGGGCTGTAAGGACTGTTCAAAAAATACCTGAGATAAATTGTTTCTATAAAAATCAAATAGTTATGCGCAGCAGAACAAAACGCTGCCGGGGCGGATGCGGAATCAAAAGGGAGGCGTCACCGCGGGAGGCGGCTTGTGCATTAAAATTGGCAGAGGAAAGCACTAAAGTGGATAACTTGCACCGAGATGGTGAGGAGATTGGCTCCCCCGACTGGACTTGAACCAGTGACATACGGATTAACAGTCCGCCGTTCTACCGACTGAACTACGGGGGAACATCAGGCAAGGAGGAGCATCATACAGAGGTTGTATTTCGAGGTCAATAGCCGCTTCTTCCGGCAGAGTGGATACCCAGTCCACCCCATCTCGGAGTACACTTCTGCTCTTGCGTTTTTTTGCCGGGAGTCGTCATGAGCAAGTTATTCCAGCTGGCCAGCCAGTTTCAACCCGCCGGGGATCAGCCAAGGGCCATCGCCCAGCTGCTCGATGGCATCGAATCCGGCCTTGCCCATCAGACCCTGCTCGGGGTAACCGGCTCGGGCAAGACCTTCACCATGGCCAACGTCATCGCCACCCTCAATCGCCCCACCATGATCCTGGCTCCCAACAAGACCCTGGCGGCTCAGCTCTATGGCGAGATGAAGGAGTTCTTCCCCGACAACTCGGTGGAGTATTTCGTCTCCTACTACGACTACTACCAGCCGGAAGCCTATGTGCCGACCACCGACACCTTCATCGAGAAGGATGCCTCCATCAACGATCACATCGAGCAGATGCGGCTGTCGGCCACCAAGGCACTGCTGGAGCGCCGTGACGTGGTGATCGTCGCCTCGGTGTCGGCCATCTACGGTCTGGGGGATCCGCAAGCCTACCTCAGCATGATGCTGCACCTGAAAGTAGGGGACCTGATCAATCAGCGGGATATCCTGCGCCGTCTCGCGGAGCTGCAGTACACCCGCAACGACATGGCCTTCCAGCGCGGCACCTTCCGGGTGCGGGGGGAGGTGATCGACATCTACCCCGCCGAATCGGACAAGCTGGCCCTGCGGGTGGAGCTGTTTGACGAGGAGGTGGAACGCCTCTCCCTGTTCGATCCGCTGACCGGCGCCATCGAGCAGACGGTGGTGCGCTACACCATCTATCCCAAGACCCATTACGCGACCCCGCGCGAGACCATCCTGGGGGCCATCGAGCACATCAAGGAGGAGCTCAAGAGCCGCCGTGAGCAGCTGTTGTCGCTGGGCAAGCTGGTGGAGGAGCAACGCATCAGCCAGCGTACCCAGTTCGACATCGAGATGATGCAGGAGCTGGGCTACTGCTCGGGCATCGAGAACTACAGCCGTTACCTCTCCGGTCGCGCGCCCGGCGAGCCGCCGCCCACCCTGTTTGACTATCTGCCGGGGGATGGCCTGCTCATCATCGACGAATCCCACGTCACGGTGCCGCAGATTGGCGCCATGTTCAAAGGGGACAGATCCCGCAAGGAGACCCTGGTGGAGTACGGCTTCCGGCTCCCCTCTGCGCTCGACAACCGGCCGCTCAAGTTCGACGAGTTCGAGGCGCTGATGCCGCAGACGGTGTTTGTCTCGGCCACCCCTGGCCCCTACGAGCTGGAGAAGTCCGGCGGCGATGTGGTGCAGCAGGTGGTGCGCCCCACCGGCCTGCTGGACCCCGAGATCGAGGTGCGGCCGGTCACCACCCAGGTGGACGACCTGCTCTCCGAGATCCGCAAGCGGGTGGCGGTGGAGGAGAGGGTGCTGGTCACCACCCTCACCAAACGGATGGCGGAGGATCTGACCGAATACCTGGCGGATCACGAGGTGCGGGTGCGTTATCTGCACTCCGACATCGACACCGTCGAGCGGGTGGAGATCATTCGGGACCTGCGCCTCGGCAAGTTCGACGTGCTGGTGGGGATCAACCTGTTGCGAGAGGGGCTCGATATGCCGGAGGTCTCGCTGGTGGCGATCCTGGATGCGGATAAAGAGGGTTTCCTGCGTTCCACCCGCTCCCTCATCCAGACCATCGGCCGGGCGGCGCGTAACCTCAACGGCAAGGTCATTCTCTACGGGGATACCATCACCAACTCCATGCAGGTGGCGATCGAAGAGACCGAGCGGCGCCGTGCCCTGCAGCACGCCCACAATCAGGAACACTGCATCACCCCGACGGGGCTCAACAAGTCGGTGGGAGATGTGATGGACATGGGAGGCAGTCGCAGTGCGGGCAAGAGTGGGCGGGGCAGTCGCAAGGCCGCCGAGCCGCAAGGGGAGTACCATGCCCGCTCCGCCAGCGAGATCAGCAAGGAGATCAAGCGGATGGAAGAGCAGATGTTCCAGCATGCACGGGATCTGGAGTTCGAGCAGGCGGCAGCGCTGCGGGACCAGATCCAGCGGCTGCGCAACGAGTTGATCGAGAGTTGAGTGCCTTGCCGGGTGCCCGACGCTGGCTGATCTGGCGGCGTTTGCGCCGCCTCTATCGGGGTTTTCGCCACCCCGGTACCCCCTGGTGGGCCAGGGGGCTGGTGATCCTGGTCCTGCTCTACGGCATCAGCCCACTGGATCTTATCCCCGATGTGGTGCCATTCGTTGGTTGGCTCGACGATGCGACCCTGCTGCTGCTCCTGTTGTGGGGTTGGGAGTTATGCCTGCCCGGTGCTGTGAGGGCGGTGCTCGCCGAGCAGGAATAGAGCACCTTGGCCGTGGCCGCTGCATCGCCATCGATTTGATGAAAAGTGTCATGCCGGTTGTGTTTGGGCGTGATAAGAAAGAGCATGGTGGGGGAGATTGTGGCGCTCAATGCATTGGCGTAGACTCCACGCCGTTCACTTTATGGGTATGAGAAAATGGATCTGATCCTGTTTGCGATTGATTTTATCCTGCACGTCGACGTGCACTTGAAAGAGCTGTTTGAAAACTATGGGATCTGGGTTTACGCCATCCTGTTTCTGATCATCTTCTGCGAGACCGGACTGGTGGTAACCCCCTTCCTGCCGGGTGACTCCCTGCTGTTTGCCGCCGGTGCGCTCACCGTGGGCAGCGTGCTGGATGTGCATACCCTGGCCGCCGTGCTGATCATCGCCGCGGTACTCGGCAACGTGGTGAACTACACCATAGGTCACTTCTTCGGCGAGCAGCTGTTTCGCAATCCTGACTCCAAGATCTTCCGGCGGGATTACCTGGACAAGACCCATGCCTTCTACGCCAAGCATGGCGGCAAGACCATCATCATCACCCGCTTCCTGCCCATCGTGCGCACCTTCGCGCCCTTCGTGGCGGGCATGGGCGCCATGACCTACCCGCGCTTCCTGGCGTTCAATCTGGTGGGCGGTCTGTTGTGGGTCCTTTCATTCGTCTATGCCGGCCACTTCTTTGGCAATCTGCCGGTGGTGCGTCAGAACTTTACCCTGCTCATCTTCGGCATCATCGGCATTTCGCTGCTGCCCATGGTGATCGGCATGGTGAAGGCCAGAATGAACGCCAGCAAGGCGGCTTCCTGAGCACCCTGCCACCTGGCTGATGAAGCAAAATGACATAAAAAAGAAGGGAGCCACTGGCTCCCTTCTTTTTTTGTACTGCTATCGGGCTTAGCTGCAGCAGCGACCCTTGACCAGATTGCCGATGGCCACCACGACGAACACCAGCAGGTAGGCGGCGAAGATGGCCACCAGCCACTGAGGCATGGAGAAGCTCAGGAACTGCCAGGTGACCTCGCTGCAATCGCCATCCGGGTAGAACATCCAGGGGATCCACTGATCCAGCGGCGCCCAGCTCGGGAAGTCGACAAAACCTTCGCAGACGTTGAAGGGGGAGGGATTGACCTGATAATCCACATGCTTGAGCGCCAGTTTCAGGCCCCAGAAGGCACTGGAGCCCCACAACAGCAGAGCGCTCCAGCGCACGTACCATTTCTGCGGTGCCACCATGCCGAGCAGCCCTGCGGTGAGGACTCCCAGCGTGGCGATCCGCTCATAGACGCACATGACGCAGGGATGCAGTCCCAGCACATGCTGGAAGAAGAGGGCGCTCAACTCGAGGAACAGGGCAGAGGCTGCAAGCAGACTCCAGGCCAGGCGATGGGCGGCAATACGGCGCAGAAACTCTATCATCTGGTTGATCTCACAGAAAAAACAGTGGCTGAATTAGAGCAGAGCAGGGGCCAAAAGGAAAGGGCCCGCATGGGCCCTTATGGTATCAATGCAGGGCGGGCAGCACCGCCGGCGTGACGTTGTCGAGCACCAGCCAGCCAGCCTGATAGAACCAGTCGGTAAGCGGCCCGAGCAGTATCTCCACCGAGAAGAAACCCACCAGTCCCAGCACCAGGGTATAGGGCAGCGCCATCCACACCATGCGCCCGTAGGAGAGGCGCAGCAGCGGTGCCAGCGCCGAGGTCAACATGAACAGGAAGGCGGCCTGGCCGTTGGGAGTAGCCACCGACGGCAGGTTGGTCCCAGTGTTGATGGCCACGGCCAGCAGCTCAAACTGTTCGCGGCTGATGGCGTTGTTGAGCAGCGCCGTCTTCACCTCGTTGATGTAGACGGTACCGACGAAGACGTTGTCACTGACCATGGAGAGCAGGCCGTTGGCCAGATAGAAGAGCGCGAGCTGGGCGTCCGGCTCGGCGGCCAGCACCCACTGGATCACCGGTTTGAACAGCTGCTGATCGATGATGACGGCGACCACGCTGAAGAAGACGGCCAGCAGGGCGGTAAAGGGCAGCGCCTCCTGGAATGCCTTGCCGAGGGAGTGCTCCTCGGTGATGCCGGTGAGCGAGGTGGCCAGCACGATGACCGACAGGCCGATGAGGCCCACCGCCGCCAGGTGCATGGCCAGCCCCAGGATCAGCCAGAGGGCGATCGCTGCTTGTACTATGAGCTTGGCCTTGTCCTGAGCAGTACGTCCGGCCTCTTCATAGCGGTTGTAATCTTCCATGATGCGGCGTACCGCGTCCGGCAGCTTGGCGCCGTAGCCGAACCAGCGGCACTTTTCGACCAGAACACAGGTGAGCAGGCCACAGATGAACACCGGCACCGTGACCGGAGACATGCGAATGGCAAACTCGCCGAAGTTCCAGCCCGCCTGCTCGCCGATGATGAGGTTCTGCGGTTCTCCTACCAGGGTACAGACACCGCCGAGGGCCGTCCCTATGGCGGCATGCATCATCAGGCTGCGCAGGAAGGCGCGAAAGTCGTCCAGATGTTGGCGATTGAGTTCGTTGACGGCGTCATCATCGGTGTGATCGTGCGGGTTGCCGAACTCCTTGCCGGAGGAGACCTTGTGATAGATGGCGTAGAAACCGGTGGCGACGCTGATCACCACGGCGATCACGGTGAGGGCGTCGAGGAATGCTGACAGGAAGGCGGAGACTAAACAAAATGCCAATGAAAGCAGGGTCTTGGAGTGGATCCGGATCAGCAGCTTGGTAAACACATAGAGCAGCAGCTGCTTCATGAAATAGATGCCGGCCACCATGAAGACCAGCAGCAGCAGTACCTCGATATTGGCCACCAGCTCATGCTTGACCTGCTCGGCCGAGGTCATGCCGATCAGCACCGCCTCAATGGCCAGCAGGCCGCCAGGTTGCAGCGGATAGCACTTGAGCGCCATGGCCAGAGTGAAGATGAACTCGACGACCAGCAGCCAGCCGGCGATGAAGGGATCGAGGTAAAAGGCGATCGGGTTGATCAGCAGGAATAGAAGAATAGCGGCCTTGTACCACTGGGGCGCATTGCCCAGAAAGTTCCTGGCAAAGGCTTGCCCTAAGCTGATTGGCATAATAGTGGGTCTCTGTGTTGTGGTTGGTATCTGCGTCTATGCAGTCAAGACAGGCTCGACCAGAACATCCGGATGTTGTCCCTTATCAGATTGATTCCTCATGATTTTAATCAAAAAGAGCATTAACTATAAATAACATAGTCGGCCTTGCCCACGAGATTGGCCGTTTTATCGCCAATCGATGGGGTTGGCTGACACCCATTGCAGGAATCAATACATATTTTTAACAAAATGGCCTGCTTATGTGAGCAGAGGACCGACCTTCTGCTTGCCAGCCCTCCCTGCTTTGCTATTATTCGTGAGCCTTTTTACGTACTACAACAGAGTCACTACATGGTCATAAAAGCGCAGAGCCCTGCAGGGTTTGCCGAGGAATATATCATCGAGTCCATCTGGAACAATCGCTTTCCTCCAGGATCCATCTTGCCGGCCGAGCGTGAGCTATCCGAGCTAATTGGTGTGACTCGAACCACCTTGCGTGAAGTGCTGCAGCGTCTGGCCCGTGATGGCTGGCTCACCATTCAGCATGGCAAACCGACCAAGGTGAACAACTTCTGGGAAACCTCGGGCCTCAACATTCTTGAGACCCTGGCCAGGCTGGATCAGGACAAGGTGCCGGATCTGGTAGCCCAGCTGCTGTCGGCGCGCACCAACATCTGCACCATCTTCATTCGTGGCGCGATCCGCAACAATCCGGAGCAAGCCGCCGAGATCCTGCGCGGTGCCGACGCGGTAGAGAACTCCCCGGAAGCGTATGCCGAGTTTGATTATCGCCTGCACCACCAGCTCTCCTTTGCCTCCGGCAACCCGATTTATGCCTTGATCCTCAACGGCTTCAAGGGGCTGTATAGCCGGGTTGGTCGTTACTACTTCTCCGACAAGCAGGCCCGTGAAGCAGCCGATGCCTATTACAAGACCTTGCTGAACCTGGCCGAGACCAAGAATCACGAGGCCGTGTTCATGACGGTACGTCAGTACGGCATCGAGTCAGGCAAGTTGTGGACCCGTCTGCGTCAGGACATGCCGAGCAATCTGTGCGACAACTGATGGTATTCTGATGCAAGAAAAACGCGCCGAATGGCGCGTTTTTTTATGGTGGATGGCTGCTTGCTCAAGCCGGTTTTTTCTCCGGGCAACGCCCGATGATATCGGCAGGCAGTTCACCATTGTCCTGTTCCAGCACCACATCGAATCCCCACAACTGGTGCAGATGCTTGAGCACCTCGTGCCGGGAGTCACCCAATGGGATCCGGTTGTGCGGCACGTAGCGCAGCGTCAGCGAGCGATCGCCCTTCACTGCCACATTGAATACCTGGATGTTGGGCTCCAGGTTGCTCAGGTTGTATTGGGCCGACAGGGTATTGCGCACCTGGCGGTAGCCCTCGTCATTGTGGATGGCGGAGACCTTGAGGTAGTTCTTCAGATCGTCGTCATCAATGGCGAACAGCTTCATGTCGCGCATCACCTTGGGGCTGAGGAACTGGCTGATGAAGCTCTCATCCTTGAAGTTCTGCATGGCGAAATGCAGGGTATCGACCCAGTTGCTGCCGGCGTAATCGGGGAACCAGTATCTGTCCTCCTCGGTCGGGTTCTCGCAGATGCGGCGCAGATCGGTAAACATGGCAAAGCCGAGGGCGTAGGGGTTGATCCCCGAGTAGTAGCGGCTGTTGTAGGGGGGCTGGTAGACCACGTTGGTGTGGCTGTGCAGCACCTCAATCATGAAGCGATCGCTGATCTTGCCCTCGTCATAGAGGTGATTGAGGATGGTGTAGTGCCAGAAGGTGGCCCACCCTTCGTTCATCACCTGGGTCTGCTTTTGCGGATAGAAGTACTGGCTGATCTTGCGCACGATGCGCACTATTTCGCGCTGCCAGGGTTCCAGCAGAGGGGCATTCTTCTCGATGAAATAGAGAATGTTCTCCTGTGGTTCAGCCGGGTAGCGTCTGTCTTCCACCCCGGAGGCTTTGTGCTGCTTGGGCAGGGTTCGCCACAGCTCGTTGACCTGGGTCTGCAGATAGTCTTCCCGTGCCTTCTGGCGCCGCTTCTCTTCGGCCAGCGAGATCTTCTGGGGCCGCTTGTAGCGATCTACCCCGAAGTTCATCAAGGCATGGCAGGAGTCGAGCAGCTTTTCCACCGCATCGATGCCGTGTTTCTCTTCACACTCGGTGATGTAGTTCTTGGCGAACAGCAGATAGTCGATGATGGAGGAGGCATCGGTCCAGGTCTTGAACAGGTAGTTGTTCTTGAAGAAGGAGTTGTGGCCGTAGCAGGCGTGGGCCATCACCAGTGCCTGCATCGGCATGGTGTTCTCCTCCATCAGATAGGCGATGCAGGGATCCGAGTTGATGACGATCTCGTAGGCCAGCCCCATCTGGCCACGTTTGTAGTTGCGCTCGGTGTGGATGAAGCGCTTGCCGAATGACCAGTGCTGATAACCGATGGGCATACCGACGCTGGAGTAGGCATCCATCATCTGCTCTGCCGTGATCACCTCGATCTGGTTGGGGTAGGTATCCAGTCGATAGAACTTGGCGACCCGAGCTATCTCCTGATGGTAAATGTCCAGCAGGTCGAAGTTCCAGTCCGGGCCATCGTCCAGCGGTGCGACTTTTCTTGCGGTTTCTACCATATGACCTCCCTCACGCCGCTTGCTTCTTGAACAGCTCCCGGAATACCGGATAGATATCCTCTACCTTGCGAATGTGCTCCATCGCGAAGTGGGGGAACTCGCTGGCGACCGATTCATATTCGTGCCACAACGTCTGGTGGGCACGGGTGGTGATCTCGATATAGGAGTAGTACCGCACTCGCGGCATGATGTCCCGCGCCAGGATCTCCCGGCACTGTGGCGAGTCGTCGGCCCAGTTGTCACCATCCGAGGCTTGCGCCGCATAGATGTTCCACTGATGGGCAGGATAACGCTCGTTGATGATGTCGTTCATCATCTTGAGGGCGCTGGAGACGATGGTGCCACCGGTTTCCTGGGAGTAGAAGAACTCATGCTCATCCACCTCCTTGGCCTGGGTATGGTGGCGGATATAGACCACTTCGACGTTTTTGTAGGTCCGGCTCAGGAACAGATAGAGCAGGATGTAGAAGCGCTTGGCCATCTCCTTGGTGGCCTGATCCATGGAACCCGACACGTCCATCAAGCAGAACATCACCGCCTGGCTGGAGGGGACGGGCCGCTTGACGAAGTTGTTGAATTTGAGATCGAAGGTGTCGATAAACGGCACCGCGTCGATCCGTCTTTTCAGCTCCCTGATCTCCTTCTCGAGCTGAGCTATTTCGGCAAAGTGTTCATTTGGATCTGCCGCCAGCAGGGCCAGCCTGTCTTCCAGCTCATGCAGCTGGCGCTTCTTGCCGGCCTGCAGCGCCATCCGACGGGCCAGCGAATTTTGCAGCGAACGCACCACGTTGATGTTGGCGGGCACCCCGTTGGAGGTGTAGCCCGCCCGGTAGGTTTTGACTTCCATCAGCTGGTTGAGCTGAGTCTTCTGCAGTCGCGGCAGCTCGAGATCTTCAAACAACAGATCGAGATACTCATCCTTGGAGATCTGGAAGACAAAGTCGTCCGCTCCTTCTCCCTGGTTGGAAGCCTGCCCTTCGCCAGAGCCTTGACCGCCGCCTCCTCCCTTGGGGCGGTCAATCTTGTCGCCGGAGACGAACTGGTCATTGCCGGGATGCACCATCTCCCGTTTGCCGCCTTGCCCCTGATGGAAATGGGGCTCGCCGATATCCTTGGTCGGGATACTGATGCTCTCGCCGGTGTCTACGTCCTGAATGCTGCGCTTGGAGACAGCATCAGAGACCGCTTGTTTGATCTGCTTCTTGTAGCGGCGGATGAAGCGCTGCCGATTGACAGCGCTTTTGTTTTTGCCGTTGAGCCTGCGGTCGATAAAATGCGCCATAACTCCCCCTTGAACAGTCAGGGTCAGGATGACTTGCGTACCCTGAGATACCATTCGGAGAGCAGTCGCACCTGTTTGCGGGTGTAGCCTTTCTCCATCATCCGTTCGACAAAGTTATCGTGCTTCTTCTGCTCCTCGGCTGAGGTTTTGCTGTTGAAGGAGATAACCGGCAGCAGCTCTTCCGTATTGGAGAACATCTTCTTCTCGATCACGGTGCGCAGCTTCTCGTAACTGGTCCAGTTGGGGTTACGGCCTGCATTGTTGGCCCGGGCACGCAGCACGAAGTTGACGATTTCGTTGCGGAAATCTTTCGGGTTGCTGATCCCGGCTGGTTTCTCAATCTTCTCCAGCTCGCTGTTGAGCGACGCGCGGTCAAACAGCTGGCCGGTCTCGGGGTCACGGTACTCCTGATCCTGGATCCAGAAATCAGCGTAGGTGACGTAGCGGTCGAAGATGTTCTGACCGTACTCGGAGTAGGACTCGAGGTAGGCGGTCTGGATCTCTTTGCCGATGAACTCCACATAGCGCGGGGTCAGATAGCCCTTGATGAACTCAAGGTAGCGATCATGCAGCTCTTGCGGGAACTGCTCGCGTTCGATCTGCTGCTCCAGCACATAGAAGAGGTGTACCGGGTTGGCTGCCACTTCCGCGTGGTCGAAGTTGAAGACGCGGGAGAGGATCTTGAACGCGAAGCGGGTCGACAGGCCATTCATCCCTTCATCCACCCCGGCGTAGTCGCGATACTCCTGATAGCTCTTCGCCTTGGGATCCGTGTCTTTGAGGCTCTCGCCATCATAGACCCGCATCTTGGAGTAGAGGCTGGAGTTTTCCGGTTCCTTGAGGCGTGACAGCACGGAGAACTGTCCCAGCAGTTCAAGGGTGCCCGGGGCGCACTTGGCATCGGTCAGCTCGCTGTTGACCAGCAGCTTCTCGTAGATCTTCACCTCTTCCGACACGCGCAGGCAGTAAGGCACCTTGACGATGTAGACCCGGTCGAGGAAAGCCTCGTTGTTCTTGTTGTTACGGAACTGCTGCCACTCGGATTCGTTGGAGTGGGCCAGCAGGATGCCGTCGAAGGGCAGGGCGGAGAGCCCCTCGGTCCCGTTGTAGTTGCCCTCCTGAGTGGCAGTCAGCAGCGGGTGCAGCACCTTGATGGGCGCCTTGAACATCTCGACAAACTCCATGATCCCCTGGTTCGCCTTGCACAGCGCGCCCGAGTAGGAGTAAGCGTCGGCATCATCCTGGGCAAAGTGCTCCAGCATGCGGATATCCACCTTGCCGACCAGCGAGGAGATGTCCTGGTTGTTGTCATCGCCCGGTTCGGTCTTGGCGATGGCGATCTGGTCGAGGATGGAGGGATTGACCTTCTCCACCTTGAATTTGGTGATGTCGCCACCAAACTCGTGCAGTCGTTTGGCGACCCAGGGGGACATGATGGGGCGCAGATAACGGCGCGGAATGCCATACTCCTTCTCCAGAATTTCGCCATCTTCTTCAATGTCGAACAGGCAGAAGGGGTGGTCGTTGACCGGTGAACCCTTGATGCGATAGACAGGCACTTTTTGCATCAGGGATTTGAGCTTCTCTGCCAGCGAGGATTTACCACCGCCAACCGGCCCCAGCAGATAGAGGATCTGCTTCTTCTCTTCCAGGCCCTGAGCCGAGTGCTTGAGGTAGGAGACAATCTGTTCGATGGCCTCTTCCATGCCGTAGAAATCTTTGAAGGCGGGATAGCGTGCCACGACGCGGTTGGAGAAAAGGCGACTGAGTCTGGGATTGACCGAGGTGTCGATCATTTCCGGTTCGCCGATGGCGACCAGCAAACGCTCGGCGGCGGAGGCGTAGCAGGATTTGTCCTGCTTACACATATCCAGAAATTCCTGGATGGTGTATTCCTCTTCCCTGGCTTTCTCATATCGCTGTTGATAATGCTCGAAGATGCCCATAACTTTGCCCTCGTTATAGTCGCTTACCCTGAAAAGAGTGGATCACTACTTTTGTTCTGTTTACCTCATTAAGCCTAGTCAACAGCCCCCAGTAATCCATCACCAACTATTGGTTTAAATTTGCAAGGGTACTTCCCGACCCAATGCGGGAAGGCGCAATCAGTGACACACCTATGTTACTGACTGTTAAATTATTTTTGCCACGATAGTGAGGTAAATGTCAAAGATATAAAAAATAAATGTTTGTCGGAAAATGGAAATGACATCGAGTTTATTTGAGATACTGGCTGCAGCACAGACGGGGCAAGGGGCAGGGCGTAGACGAGACGAAATGGTATTACGTTTACGTGCACGGAAAGTGTTTTGTTTGGTGTTTTAGCTCTAATTTTTACATTGACGCTACATTGCGACTGCTCTAGATTGGCCCTGTGTCAGGCAGTCAGCGCTTTAGCAAGAGAGTGGCTGGTTGCTGATACAAAGCTCTGTTTAAGCACGTTTCCGTTGGCTTGACCCTCGCAGATGCGAGGGTCTTATTTTTTTGGGCTCCACCCGATGGTTAAGTCGCTTATCCCTCTTGGCCAGCGGCATAAATGTTGGATACTGCCGCCAGCACATCGGCAAAGGGGTGGGACGCCAGCTGGCCGAATCCAGCCAGGCTTCTGGCCTTGAGTCGGGTGGTGAGCGGGGTGGTGATGCCGCACAGGAAACGTGTCAGGATGCGGGGATCCCGGCTATGACACAGGGCCACCAGCGGATCGCACCAGGCTCTGAGCCCCTGTTCATTGGGGAGTATCCGGCTGGGTAAGGAGGGAAGCTGCGCCACCTCTCCCCGACAGACCGAGCAGTGCCCGCAATGGGTGGGCGCGGCCTGATCGGCAAAGTAGCGGGCCAGCTCATGGCTCAGGCAACTGCTGGAGGTAAAGAAACCCAGCAATGCCTGCAGACGCGCCAGCTCGCTTTGTTCTTTCTTTTCAAACAGCCCGTGCAGCTGAGCGGCCAGCGGTGCTATGTCCAGATCTTGTTGCTGCACCCGATAGACCTCGGTCATCTTCTTGCTCTCCAGCTCAATCCAGCCTTGCTGCTGCAGATAATCCAGCGCGGCAGCGGCCCGCGACCGTTCTCCCTGATAACCCTGCCAGAGCGCCTCGAAGTCCATGGTGCACCAGCTACGCGCTTGCGGGGCACTGGCGAACACTTGCTCCAGAAACTGGCGTCGCGCCGGATTGAAACGGGCCAGGATGTCGGCCTTGTCCAGCACGAACTTGAAGCGGTACTCGGCAAAATAGCTGTAGGCCGGCGCTATGATGCCCGCCATCTCCAGGTAGACCAGCAGGGTCTTGAGCGGCAACTGGCGGATATTGGTGTCGTTGGAGAGGCGCAGCAAACCAAATTCCCACTCGCTGCCGCTTTGCTGCAGGATCTCGAGCAAGGTGACGATGGCCGCTCTGTCCGGGGTGTCGCCATAGACGAAGTTTTCCAGCACCGGCAACTGGCTGCGATTGGCCAGTACCATGCAGCGGGAAGGCAGACCATCCCGGCCGGCGCGGCCTATCTCCTGACTGTAGTTTTCGATGGATTTGGGCAGATCGTAATGGATCACCCGGCGAATATCGGCCTTGTCGATCCCCATGCCGAAGGCGATGGTCGCCACGATGCAGTCCAGCTTGCCGGCCATGAAGTCGTGCTGGATCTGACTGCGCAGGGTGGCATCGAGCCCTGCGTGATAGGCGCGCGCCCTGATCCCGGCTTGTTGCAAGCGGGCGGCGCACTGCTCTGCAGTGTGCTGCAGGGTGACATAGATGATGGTCGGTGCGGCGGGATCACGAGCCAGCTCGGCATGCAGCCAGCTATCGCGAGCCTCGTCAGGCAGCGGTACCACGGCCAAGTCCAGGTTGGCGCGATAAAAGCCGGTGACGATGAGCCCCTCATCCTCGATCTCGAATTTGGCCTGCATGTCGGCCATGACCGCCGGGGTGGCGGTGGCCGTCAGCAGCAACACCTGCGGGATCTGCAATTCACGGCGGTAATCCGGCAGCTTGAGATAGTCGGGGCGAAAGTTGTGGCCCCACTCCGAAATGCAGTGGGCTTCGTCCACCACCAGCATCGACAGCGGTACCTGCTGGATGAAACGGCGAAAGCGCTCGTTCTTGAGCCGCTCTACCGAAATCATCAGGATCTTGAGTTGGCCATCGCTGGCCTGCTGCATCACCCGGCGGCTCTCTTCTGGCGTCAGGCTCGAGTCGAGGGTGGCGGCGGCGATCCCCTTGCTGCGAAGGAAGGCGAGCTGATCGTGCATCAGCGCGATCAGCGGCGAAATTACCAGGGTCAGATGGGGCAGGGCAAGCGCTGGCAACTGATAACAGAGGGACTTGCCGGAGCCGGTGGGGAAGATGGCGGCGGCACTCTGGCCAGCCAGTAATCGGCTGATCACCGCCTCCTGTCCCGGTCTTAACCGATCGAAGCCGAAGTGACGGGTCAACAGGGATGAGATCATGGCAGGGCTCCAGCGCAAAAACCGTCATGATACCACCGCCGGGGAGTGTCTGGATGGCCAAGCGAGGTAAAACGGCATCCATTTGAATGCTGTTGATATTGTGTTATCGCATTGTTGTGGTTTTTTTGTGAGGTAAACCGGATATTTTTCAGTGATTATATGGAAAAAAGCGGTTGCAGATGGGATATTCCTTGTCCGCAACCCCGTGTGTTACCGGACAGGCTCAACAGAAGGCTTGCCGGGGCAGATGACGCCAGCCGTGACATGGGTGTCGCCTGGCGTAGCGGTTGCCAACAGGACTAATGATTCACGCACTTCGGTGCTCAGGGACTATTTGATGACACAACAACACCCCCTCGTAAGACTGGTCAACAGTACCAGCCTGGTTAGCCAGATCCTGGTCGGTCTGGTCTTCGGTATCCTCCTTGCCATGTTCATGCCGGAATGGGCCAAAACGGCGGGTCTGCTCGGCAGCCTGTTCGTTGGCGCCCTGAAGGCGGTGGCCCCGCTGCTGGTCTTTGTACTGGTCATGGCGGCGATCATCGGCCACAAGCAGGGCCAGAAAACCAACATGAAACCGATCCTGCTGCTCTATCTGCTGGGGACCTTCCTGGCTGCTGCGGTCGCCGTCGTGGCTAGCTTCCTGTTCCCCTCCAACCTGCATCTGGTGGCCAACAGTGCCGAGATCACCCCGCCGGGCGGCATCACAGAGGTACTGCAGACCCTGCTGTTCAATGTGGTGACCAACCCGATCAAGGCGCTGCTGGATGCCAACTACATCGGCATTCTGGCCTGGGCCATCGGTCTTGGCATCGCCATGCGCCACGCCAGCGAGGGGACCAAGGCGGTGATCACCGACCTGTCCCACGGGGTTTCCACCATCGTGAAAGCGGTGATCCGCTGCGCGCCGCTTGGCATTCTGGGCCTGGTTGCCTCCACCCTGGCGGAAACCGGTTTTGACGCCCTGTTCGGCTATGCCCAGCTGCTGGTGGTGCTGATCGGCTGCATGCTGTTCATCGCCTTCGTGGTCAACCCGCTGATCGTGTTCTGGAAGATCAAGCGCAACCCCTATCCGCTGGTGCTGACCTGCCTGAAAGAGAGCGGCGTGACCGCCTTCTTTACCCGCAGCTCCGCCGCCAACATCCCGGTCAACATGGCGCTGGCCGAGAAGCTGCGTCTGCCGGAAGACACCTATGCGGTCTCCATCCCGCTGGGTGCCACCATCAACATGGCCGGTGCCGCCATCACCATTACCGTGCTCTCCATGGCGGCGGTACACACCCTGGGGATGGAAGTGGATCTGGCCACCGCCATTCTGCTCTCCGTGGTCGCTACCATCAGTGCCTGTGGCGCATCCGGCGTGGCCGGCGGCTCCCTGCTGCTGATCCCGCTGGCGTGCAGCCTGTTTGGTATCAGCAACGACATCGCCATGCAGGTGGTGGCCGTGGGCTTCATCATCGGGGTACTGCAGGATTCTGCAGAGACGGCTCTCAACAGCTCCACCGACGTGCTGTTCACCGCCGCGGCCTGCATGGCCGAAGATGAAACCCTGCTGGATGCCTCGCCGGTGCCCAACAGCGAAGCCTGATAGCACCGTCTTCACCGCACTGAAAACGCCCTCATTCGAGGGCGTTTTTTTATTGTCTGGCAGTCTGGGGGCTGGTCCGGCCCATATCTACAGAGGCTGAGGGGAGCAGGCTGAAGTGGGTACCGCAGGCACATCAAGAGCCCGGAGGAACGCATTGGCAGGCAGGCTGTCTGGTACCGGCTTGTATAAGGCTGCCCGCGCTCCGGGTCGACCATTGTCGGTTACCGTTCGAGGGGCGATGATGAGAGAAAGGGGGGAATCGTCGGCATGGGGAGCAGGGCCGGTGTTTTGCGAGTGGCGCGTCGGCCAACATGCCTGTGCATGCTCGCCTGCTTGAGAGCCATCATCCGCTGCTGTTGGCACTATAAAAAAATGCCAGCCGGTTACCCGGCTGGCATTGTTGCTGGTATGGCCGAGTGTCAGCCGAGCAGTTGGTAGAGGATGGCGGAGATGGCCGTCATCCCCATCACAGCCACGAAGACGTTGCTGATATGGCCCTGATACTTCGCCATGGCCGGCACGCGCTTGATGGCGTACATCGGCATGATGAACAGGATGGTGGCGATGATGGGGCCGCCCATTGACTCGATCATGCCGAGGATGGAGGGGTTGATCACCGCGGTGCCCCACAGGGTCAGGATGAAGAAGGCGATGATGAACATCTCGACCTTCTTGTGGTTCGGCTCCTTGCCGGACTTGCGCAGGTTCTGGACGATCATCCCCTTCAGGCCTTCGCGGGCACCCAGGTAGTGGCCGAAGAAGGAGGATACGATGGCCACGAACGCCACCAGCGGGCCGAAGTAGGAGATGATGGGACTCGCGTGCTGGTTGGCCAGGTAGGAGAGCACGGCGATGTTCTGGGACTTGGCTTCTGCCAGTTGCGCCGGGGTCAGGCTCATCACGCAGGAGAAGACGAAGAACATCACGAAACCGAGCAGGATGGTGGCGGTGCGCTTGAGAATGGCGTCAGACTTCTCGACCGCGTGCTCGCCATGATCGCGGCGCTGAGCCAGCGAGAAGCTGGAGATGGCCGGGCTGTGGTTGAAGGAGAACACCAGCACCGGAATGGTCAGCCACAGGGTGATGGCAAAGTCCTTGCCGGACGGCATCTGGGAGAGGGCCGCGCCGGTCCAGTCCGGGATCAGGTAGAAGGAGATCCCCACCAGGATGGCGATGAGCGGGTAGACAAGGAACTCGGTCACCTTCAGCATCAGTTTTTCACCGGCCAGCATCACCGACATCATGCCCATGATCAGCACGATGGAGAGGATCCAGCGCGGGGGCGCCGTCATTTGCAACTGGTTGACCATGAAGCTCTCAACCGTGTTGGTGATGCCCACCCCGTAGATCAGCACGATGGGGTAGATGGCGAAGAAGTAGAGCAGGGTGATCAACTTGCCGGCACCCACGCCGAAGTGCTCTTCCACCACCTCCGTGATGTCGGCATCGGGTCTGCTGGAAGAGAGCACGAAGCGGGCGAGGCCGCGGTGGGCTAGGTAGGTCATGGGGCCGACCAGCAGCGCCATCACCACCAGTGGCCAGAAGCCACCCATGCCGGCGTTGATGGGCAAAAACAGAATGCCGGCGCCGACGGCGGTGCCGAACAGGCTGATCACCCAGCTGGTGTCTTGTTTGGTCCAACCACGCGATTGGATGGAGCGGGTTCCTTGCTCCTGTGAGGTCGCAACGTCCTGTGCGCCGGTGACAGTATTAGACATGTGTCTCACCCCGAATTGTGGTTTTTATTGAATCGGCGCAAGGATACGGTTTTTTTAATCAAAAATGTTGATCAAATTCACCTTTATGGGGCTCAACCCCGCATTCTTTTGTGGAAATGTGATCGAAAGAAGAATTAATCAATTATTTTTTATAAAAACCCACGTTAGTTTAATGTTAATGCGCAAATGTTGCGCAATCTTTTGTAGGCAAAATGTTATATGGCAAGTTGCCGGGAGAGTTGGCGTATCATGCTGGCGGTGGCGCCCCAGATGAAGTGGTGTTGCCAAGGGATCCAGTAGATTGTGTGCAGGTGATCGGCTCTGGGAATGGTGAGCGCGATATGGTGGCGTGGATCCAGCAGGTGGTTGAGCGGCACCTCAAAAGCCTGGTCGACCTCGTCCCGGCTCAGGGTGAGCTGATAGTCGGCCGTGACCAGCCCCAGCACCGGCAGCACGTCGTATTGGGAGACGGTGTTGAGGGGGGTGAGGGTACCCAGCACCTCTATCTGGGCAGGGACGATGCCGAGCTCTTCCTGGGTTTCCCGCAGCGCCGTGTGGATCAAGTCCCGGTCGTCCGGATCCTGTCTGCCACCGGGGAAGCTTATCTGCCCTGCGTGGTGGCGCAGGTGCGGGCTGCGCCGGGTCAGCAGCAGTTGCAGGCCGTCGGCCCGCTCGACCAGCGGCAGCAGCACGGCGGCGGGCTTGAGCCCGGCCACCGTCAGCCGGTGGGCGGGGGCGGGGCGTTGCAATAAAAAGCGGGTCAGCAGTTCGGCACGGTCCATCTCGATTCTTCTTCGCTCCAGTTGCTGTGATCCATTTTGTCAGGTTTTCAACGCAGTGTGTCCAGCAGCGGCAGAATGCGGGCCACCTTGTCATAGGTTTCCTGATATTCGTCGTCCACCTCGGAGTCGGCAATGACGCCGCCACCGGCCCAGCAGTGGAGCTGGCCCTGTGCGGCGATCAGGGTGCGGATGCAGATGCTGGTATCCATCCGGCCGTGCTGGCTCAGATAGCCGATGCTGCCGCAGTAGGCGTTGCGCCGCTGGGGCTCCAGCTCTTCGATGATCTCCATGGCCCGGATCTTGGGGGCGCCGGTGATGGAGCCGCCGGGGAAACAGGCGCGCAGTAGGTCCACCGCCTGCCACTGAGCGTCCAGCTCGCCGTGGATGGTAGACACCAGGTGATGCACCGCCGGAAAGGACTCTACCGCAAACAGGCTGGGTACGCTGACCGAGCCGGGTCGACTCACTCGGCCGATGTCGTTGCGCAGCAGATCCACGATCATCAGATTCTCCGATCTGTCCTTGTCGGCGCCAGCCAGCTCCAGGGCACTGGCCTGATCTTGCTCCGGGTCGGCCAGTCGCGGGCGGGTGCCCTTGATGGGCTTGGTCTCGATATGGCGCTGATCGAGCAGCAGGAAACGCTCGGGGGAGAGGCTCAATATGGCGCCCTGCGGCAAGCGCAGGAAGGCTGAGAAGGGGGCGCGGTTGGCTTGGGACAGCGCCTGATAGGCCTGCCACTCGTCGCCCCGATAGGGCGCGCTGAAGCGCTGGGTCAGGTTGATCTGATAGCAGTCCCCTGCGGCCAGATAGGCCTGGACCTTGGCAAACTTGTCACCGTATTGCGCGCGGCTCATGTTGCTCTGCCATCTTCCCTGCAAGGCAAAGGGCTCAGTGGCGGTTGCCTGCTGCGCCTCAAGCCACTGCAGGCGGCGGGCAAGGCCGGCCTCATCGCCCCAGTGCACCAGCTGCCACTGGCCCGTTGCCACGTCCCGCAGCAGGGCCCAGTCATAGATGCCGACCGCCATGTCCGGGATGGTCACGTCACGGGCGGCCAGGCACGGCAAACGCTCGAAACGGCGGCCCAGATCATAGCCAAACAGGCCGAGTGCACCGCCGATGAAGGGCAGGGGCGTCGCCTGATTGATGACCTCTCCCAGCAGGGCGTGTTGGCGTTGGGCCAGCAGCGTCAACGGATCATCTTCACGGGATTCGTGCTGATCACCCTGCGCGATGCGGGTCAGCGCTCCCTCGGTCTGCAAAGTGGCCAGCGGATCGGCGGTGATGATGTCAAAGCGGTTGTCTGCTCCCAGCGGGCCGGCGGATTCCAGCAACATGGCCCAGGGCAGATGATGAAGGCGTGCGAACAGGGCATGGAGCGCCGTCTGGTGATCAAAATGGTGGATATGCAGCGTTGGTTTCATTTTTTGTTACACAGGCAACAGTTTACAGCCTGCTCCCTAGCCGGTACGGGGGTGGCAAGCGTATCATAGCCGCCGGAATTTTTAGAAAAAACACGCCGTTGTCTTATCGGGCCGACAGGCAAGTCGCCTGGCACCACCCCACCGAAGCACGGCTCATATGGAAGCCCTTGCTCTGCATCGCGCCGGAGACAAGGACCAGTGAGGATGATATGAGCATCATTAAAAAACAGGATTTTATCGATTCCATCGCCGACGCCCTGCAGTACATCTCCTACTACCACCCCCTCGATTTCGTGCAGGCCGCCAAGGCTGCCTATGACCGCGAGATCAACCCGGCCGCCAAGGACGCCCTGGCCCAGATCCTGATCAACTCCCGCATGTCCGCCGAAGGGCATCGCCCCCTGTGTCAGGATACCGGCATCGTCACCTGCTTCGTCAAGATCGGCATGCAGGTGCAGTGGGACAGCGACATGACGGTGCAGGAGATGGTGGATGAGGGCACCCGCCGTGCCTACACCAATCCGGACAACCCGCTGCGCGCCTCCGTGCTGGCCGACCCTGCCGGCAGTCGCAAGAACACCAAGGACAACGCCCCGGCCGTGGTGCACATCGACATGATCCCGGGTGACAAGGTGGAAGTGAGCATCGCGGCCAAGGGCGGCGGTTCCGAGAACAAGTCCAAGATGGTGATGCTCAACCCCTCCGACGACGTGGTGGAGTGGGTGCTCAAAACCGTGCCGACCATGGGCGCCGGCTGGTGTCCACCGGGCATGCTGGGGATCGGCATCGGCGGTACTGCCGAGAAGGCGGCCGTACTGGCCAAAGAAGCCTTGATGGAGCATATCGACATCCAGGAGTTGATCGCCCGTGGTCCGGAGACCACCGAAGAGAAGCTGCGGGTCGAGCTCTATGACAAGGTCAACAAGCTGGGGATCGGTGCCCAGGGGCTCGGCGGTCTCACTACCGTGCTGGATGTGAAGGTGAAATCTGCGCCGACCCACGCGGCCTCCAAGCCGGTGGTGATGATCCCCAACTGCGCGGCGACCCGTCACGTGCACTTCGAACTGGATGGCTCCGGCCCGGCCGAGCTGACCCCGCCGAAGCTGGAAGATTGGCCGGAGATCACCCGCTCGGCCGGCGGCAACGTGCGCCGTGTCAATGTCGACGGCATCACCAAGGCAGAGCTTGCCAGCTGGAAGAGCGGGGATACCGTGCTGCTCTCCGGCAAGATCCTGACCGGTCGCGATGCTGCCCACAAACGCATTGCCGACATGCTGAAAAAAGGCGAGGGGCTGCCGGAAGGGGTCGATTTCACCAACCGCTTCATCTATTACGTCGGCCCGGTCGATGCCGTGCGTGATGAAGTGGTCGGCCCGGCCGGCCCGACCACCTCCACCCGGATGGACAAGTTCACCGACATGATGCTAGGTGAGACTGGCCTCATCGGCATGATCGGCAAATCCGAGCGAGGCCCCAAGACGGTCGAGAGCATCAAGCAGCACCAGGCTGTCTATCTGATGGCCGTCGGCGGCGCCGCCTATCTGGTGGCCAAGGCCATCAAGAAGGCGCGGGTAGTGGCCTTTGCCGATCTGGGTATGGAAGCCATCTATGAGTTCGAGGTGGAAGACATGCCGGTGACCGTGGCGGTGGACTCTCAGGGCAACAATATTCATGAGACAGGCCCGGCTTACTGGTCCGCCAAGATTGCCGAGCTCGATGGCAAGCTGGCGTGAGCGAAAGCTGTTTGATGGCTGTTCACTCGCGGTCTTGAGGCTTTCTTCGAGGCTCAACGTGAACTGACGCGGCACGTGACCGTCATGAATGTAGCCGCCATACAGCAGCCGTCATAACAGACAGAACGAAGGCGACCCCAGGGTCGCCTTCTCTTTTGGCCTGCGTGCAGTCGCATGAGTGCCAACTGCCAACTGCCAACTGCCAACTGTGCTCGGTGCGAGGGGTTTTCCGGCCTCCACTTCCGTCTGTCGGCAGGCACTTGCCTGATGGCTGCAGGGCTCTTGTCACTGAGTGATCGCTGGGCTGTTCAGCGCCAACCGAAAAGCCCGTTCAACTCTCCAGCTCATACTACAAGGCGCCTCCTCACACTCTTGGCACCAGTCAGTGGTTGAGATAGACATCCTGCCCGCCATAGACCAGTGAACCACTGTGGACAGGAGAGGATGCGGCCGGCTCGAAGAAACGGGTCAGAACCCCGCAGCGTTGTCCCAACTTGCTCAACTTGGCGCGATCCAGCATGACCTGCTCCGGTAGCCAGGTCAGCACGGCGGCGCAGCGGCCGTTGCCCAGACTCTGTTCCAGCGTCCGCTGCCAGTTTTTGATCTTGGGGCTGTGCACCACCAACACCCTGGCGGGATTGATCCCTTGAGCCTGCAACTGCTTGGCTACCGGCAGGCCGGGTGGCGCGATCAACAGGATCCAGCCGGTATCGCCATGGCTCAGTCTCACCAGCTCATCAAGCAGCGGGGCTTCATGGGCAATCGTTGCGCTATAACGCTCATCATCCATGTTGCCTTGATGCCGGGTGGGCCAGGGATTGCTCATACCGGCTGAGGTGGTGATCGGGTACTGACTCATGGGCTGGCTCATATGTTTGTCCTGTATGAATAACCATGCTGTATACACATACAGTAGTTGCTGTTGATGCCAGTGACAAGCCATTTGTGCACTAAAATGTGATCGAATTGGCAGTAATTGAATCTATGCTATTGATTGTAAAGGTTATTTATTTGATGTTGGCGGTGGGTGTTTTTTAGCCTATGGACAAAGCAGGAGGGGACGCCCATGGTTATACAGTATGTCTTGCACAGAGGAGAGATGAGATGGACGTCAGCACCTTGCAACGACTGGATGCCAATATCCTGCTCGGGATCATCAATGAGAAGCTGCGGCTGGAGTGTGACGGGCTGGAAGAGTTGTTGGCCTACTACGACATGACGGAGGATCAGCTGGCTACCCGCTTATTGCAGATAGGCTATCACTATGACCCTATGAGCAACCAGTTCAAGGCCCATGGTTGACCCGCAGAAATCAACCGCACAGCCTTGGCCTTTGCTTTTCATGAACAGCGCACATTGAAATCGTTTTCAATGTGCGCTGAATTTTCAGTTATTTTCAAGGATTTTCAGCACTTGGCAATCATTGAAAACCTATTCACGTATTTATATTTTCATGAAGACATTAACTGTATGATTTTTAATGAAATTAAAGATTCATAATGGTAGGTTTCAGGAAAGGGTTTTCAAGCTTGAACTGTCATTTTTATGCGTTAAAGTGTGACTTGCGTTAACTTTTAAACCAGCGGCTTTAGCTAGTATGCCCACGCCGGAACATATTCTGAGATAACAACAGCGCCGGTCCCTGATGGGATAACAATTTATTATTCTGTAACGAAGGAAATGGTTTATGGCTACCAAGAAGAAGACAGACCAGGATCTCCAACTGGATAAAGATCAGCTCAAGGCGAGTATCGTGCGTCACCTGCGTTCTACCTTGGGTACAAGCGAACAGAAAGCCTCGCCAGAAGCGTGGTGGAAAGCGACCGCAGCCGCCGTCAACGAACAGGTGTACGAGCGCCTGACCCGCACTCAGCAGACTCACTTCAAGAAAGATACTCGTGCGATTCACTATCTCTCTGCTGAATTCCTGATGGGGCGTCTGACCTCCAACAACCTGCACAACCTCTCTCTATACAAAGTTTGCGAAGAGGCGCTGGGTGAACTCGGTCTGGAGCTGACCGACCTGTGTGAACAAGAGCCCGACATGGCGCTCGGTAACGGCGGTCTGGGCCGTCTGGCCGCCTGCTTCATCGATTCCCTGGCGACCCTGAACTACCCGGCGGTCGGTTATGGTATCCACTACGAGCACGGCTTGTTCCGTCAGGAGATTCAGGATGGTCGCCAGATTGAGCGCCCCGACTCCTGGCGTGAATATGGCAACCCCTGGGAGATCTGCCGCCCGGAATCCGTGCAGGAGATCCCGCTCTATGGCTATGTCGAGACCGTGTTTGGTGACAACGGTGGCCTCAAGAAGGTGTGGCACGCTGGCCGTAAGATCAAAGGGGTGCCTTGGGATATCCCGGTGGTCGGTTTTGGCGGTCATACCGTCAACATCCTGCGCCTGTGGGAATCCCGCGCCTCCGAGTTCTTTGACTGGGACGTGTTCAACGCCGGTGGCTATATCGATTCCCAGGCGGAGAAAGCCCAGGCCGAGACCATCTCCAAGGTACTCTATCCGAACGATGAGACCGATGCGGGCAAAGAGCTGCGCCTGATCCAGCAGTACTTCTTCTGTGCCTGCTCCATCAAGGACATCATGCGTCGCTACAAGCGGGTGCATGGCGCTGACTTCAGCAACTTTGCCGCCCAGATTGCCATCCAGCTCAACGATACTCACCCCACCGTCGCCATCCCGGAACTGATGCGGGTGCTGGTGGACGAAGAGGGGCTGACCTGGGACGCGGCCTGGGCCATCAGCTATCAGGTCTTCTCCTACACCAACCACACCCTGCTGCCGGAAGCGCTGGAGAAGTGGTCGGTCAGTCTGTTCGAGAAGGTGCTGCCCCGTCATCTTGAGGTGATCTACGAGATCAACGCCCGCTTCCTGAGCGAGCTGGTGGAGCCCAAGTGGCCGGGTAACGATGCCATCAAGGCCAAGCTCTCCATCATCGAAGAGGGTGATGTGCGCAAGGTGCGCATGGGCAACCTGTGCGTCATCGGCTCCTCCAAGGTCAACGGCGTGGCCGAGATCCACTCCAAGCTGGTGAAGGAAGACCTGTTCCCCGAGTATGCCGAGCTGTGGCCCCAGAAGATGTGCAACGTCACCAACGGGGTGACCCCGCGTCGCTGGCTGTTGGCCTGCAACCCGGAACTGGCCGAGCTGTACAATGAAGTGGTGGGCAAAGAGTGGCCGCTGCAGCTCGACAAGCTGCGTAGCGTGGTCAAGTTTGCTGACGACAAGGCATTCCAGCAGCAGTTCATGACCATCAAGCGCCACAACAAGGAGAAGCTGGTCAAGGTGATCAAGGCCGAAACCGGCATCGAGGTGAGCTCGGAGGCGATCTTCGACGTCCAGATCAAGCGCCTGCATGAGTACAAGCGCCAACAGCTGAACCTCATCCATATCATGGCGCTCTATCGTCGCCTGCTGGCCAACCCGGACTATGACATGCACCCGCGGGTGTTCATCTTCGGCTCCAAGGCGGCGCCCGGTTACAAGCTGGCCAAAGACATCATCTACGCCATCAACAAGCTGGCGGAACGGGTCAACAACGATGCGCGCATCCAGGGCAAGCTGAAAGTGGTGTTCATGCCGAACTACCGCGTGAGCCTGGCCGAGAAGCTGATCCCGGCGGCTGATGTCTCCGAGCAGATCTCCACCGCCGGCTATGAAGCCTCCGGTACCGGCAATATGAAGATGGCGCTCAACGGTGCCATCACCATCGGTACGCTGGACGGCGCCAACATCGAGATCGCCGAAGAGGCGGGAGCCGAGAACTGCGCCATCTTCGGTCTGAACGTGGACGAGGTGAAGGCATTGAAGGGGCGCGGCTACAACCCGTACGACTTCTACTATGCCAACTCCGAGCTCAAGGCCGTGCTGGACTGGTTTGATACCGACTACTTCACGCCGGGTCGTCCGGGCGAGCTCTCCTCCATCAAGCGCTCCTTGCTGGAAGGGGGGGATCCCTACCTGACCCTGGCAGATTTCGCCTCCTACTCGGAAGCCCACAAGCTGATCGATAGCTGGTATCGGGATCCGGCCCTGTGGGCGAAGAAGGCCATCATCAACTCGGCCACCATGGGCAAGTTCAACTCCGATCGTTCCATCCAGGACTATGTGGATCGCATCTGGCAATTGAAACCCTGCAGCATCGGCTGATCAGATGGTGAATCAGCAAACCCCCGCTATGCGGGGGTTTTTTATTTTGCGTGGGCGGTTTTGGTTATGGGGGATTGCGGAAAAGAGAGCACAAGAGAAAACGTCAAACACCTACCTTCACCATACGGCTCTTTTGGCTGAGAACAGTGGCTGTTCAAAGGTGGTGAACGGGTGAGCAGGGGGCCGTCTGGCAGAGACTGCATACAGAAGAGCCAACAAAAAGGCCCCGTCAGGGGCCTTGGTACTCGGCATATCAGTGCAGTATGTCACCCATGAAGTAGGCGAGCAGGGTCAGAATGACGGTGAAGACCAGGTTCAGCACCAGGCCGGCCCGCATCATCTCACGCTGTTTGATATGGCCGCTGGCGAACACGATGGCGTTGGGCGGGGTGGCCACCGGCAGCATGAAGGCGCAGGAGGCGCCGACGGCGATCAGCACGGAGACGACGATGGGCGATACACCCAGCGCCTGGGCTACCCCGGCAAACAGCGGCACCAGCAGGGCGGCGGTGGCGGTGTTGGAGACCAGTTCGGTCAGGAATACCACGAACGCGGCCAGACAGAGCAGGATGATGAAGATCGGCATGGTGGCCAGACCGTTGGAGAGGTGCTCCGCCAGGAAGGCGTTGGCTCCGGTCTGCTTCAGGATAGCGCTTAAGGTGAGACCGCCACCAAACAGCATCAGCACGCCCCAGTCGGTGTTCTGGTTGATGTCATCCCAACTGGCCACCCGGCTGATGGCAATGGCCACGATGGCGCCCATGGCGATCAGGGTATCGAACTGGGGAATGCCCCCCATTGCCTTGGCAATGGGCTGGGAGCCGATCCACAGCAGTACTGTGGTCAGGAAGATGAGCAGGGTGATCTTGCGTTGACCGGTCCACTGGATGGTGACCTTCTCGGTGCTGACCTGATGGGAGAGGTTGGGACGGGTCACCATATAAAGCAGGCCGATGCCCACTGGCATGAAGATGAGTACCACCGGGATGCCGAACTTCATCCAGTCGGTGAAACCCAGCCCCATCTGGGCAGCTGCGATGGCGTTGGGCGGGCTGCCGACCAGGGTGCCGATGCCGCCGATGCTGGCACTGTAGGCGACCCCCAGCAGGACGAAGACCAGGGTACGTCGCTCCTTGTGGGCATCGATACCTTTCAGCATGCCGAGGGCCAGCGGCATCATCATGGCGGCGGTAGCGGTGTTGCTGATCCACATGGAGAGGGCGGCTGTGATGGTGAAGAGCACGATGGCGGCCCAGCCGAGGTGGCCTCTGGCAAGCTGCATCACCTTGGCGGCGATCTGGGTATCCAGCCCCTGTTTGGAGAGTGCGGCGGCCAGTGCAAAGCCGCCGAAGAACAGAAACAGCACCGGGTTGGCGAAGTCCGTCAGGGACTTGCTCATGTCAAAGACCCCGAGCAGGGTGGCAAGTACCGGGATGGAGAGAGCCGTGATGGTGATGTTGACTGCTTCAGTCAGCCAGAGGATGGCGATGAAGACCAGGATCCCCAGCCCCTTGTTGATGTTGGGGTCAAAGGGGAGCCAGGCCAGCATGGCACAGAGCAGCAACACATCCAGGATGACGATCCCGGATTTGATGTCCAGCCAGCGTGATGGGGTAGTGGAGGGTACTGCAGATGTGTGCATATTGTTCTCTCGGTTAATTTATGGTTGTTGTTGTGTTGCCGAGATTACATTCATCCCCCCGTTTGAAACAGGGGGAACTGGTCAAAGCATGCCGGGACTCACAGAGTCAAGGCAAATGAAAACATTAAATAAACACAAATTAAACATATTGGTATCATTTGTGGCCTAGATGAAGCTGTGCAACCACTCCTTGAACAGACTGGGAGGAAGGGAGCCACTGCGCTGTGCCACCATCTTGCCCTGCTTGAAGACCATCAGGGTGGGAATGCTGCGAATGGCGTAACGGGCCGCAATGGCGGCTTGTTGCTCGGTATCGACCTTGACGAAGCGGAGTCTTGGTTCAAGTTCACTGGCAACTTGTTGAAAAACAGGTGAAAATTGAAGGCATGGCCCGCACCAGCTGGCCCAGAAGTCGACCACGACCGGGATGTCAGACTGGATCAGGGTATCGAACTGCTGCTCCTGGCCGTTGACCGGGCTGGTGGTGAACAGCCCGCTCTTGCAGCGGCCGCATTTCGCGTTTGAATCCACTTTTTCTTCAGGCAGGCGGTTCCTGGTGAAGCAATGGCTACAATAGGTAGTGATAAATGACATAATTGATTCCTGTATACATAAGCCCTGCAACATCTTATTGCACTGACAGGGCAGAGTAACGGTAACATAGTCGCCAGTTATCTTTCACAGCCAGTGATCCTGCGTCGACATGATGTCGGTGGATACGTGGCCATGACATGAGAATCGAGACGGGATGAATAATGTGACACGGGTCAATCGTGTTGTGCTTAGCCTGATCATCGTATCGCTGCTGGGGTTTTCCGGCTATTGCTGGCAGCTGCTCAGCCAGCAGCAGAAGGCCTCCGAACTCAGCGTTGCGGCAGAGTTGATCCTCAACCGGGTCAATACCGACACCGTCTATCTGCTTGGCCGCGAGAAGGCCAATGACGGCAATGTACAGCAACGTCTCAACCAGTTGTCGAGCAACCTCGACAGTTTTGTGCGCCAGGTGCGCAACGATCCCGACTCTGCCGACAATCCTCACTCCCAATCCCTGTTGCATGACATCGACAGCTATTTGCTCGACTTGGCCAAGCTTTATTCCATGGAGATGGCGATCGAGTACATAGAGCAGCCTTTTCAAAAGCAGCTCAACGGCTTGCTGGCCACCTTGCCGGCAGACTCTCCGCTTGCCATCGACCTGACCGAGCTGGCACAGCTCAGTCACTACCTCAAACGTAGCTGGGACAAGGGCGAGCAACTGCGGCTGCAGGCCCTGCAGCGACGCCTCAAGACGGCCTATCCTGCCAATCCCGAAGTGGCGGGGCTGGCCCAGCTGAGCGAGGATGTCAGCCATCAGGTGGTGGAGTACCACGTGCTGCGCAACCAGGTGATCGACATGCACGAACTGGAGGGGCTGTCACTCTGGAAGCAGAGCAAGATGGAGCAGGCCTCCTCCCTCAAGAGCCGCTTCTATCTGATGGTATTGGGGGGGGCCATGCTCTGTTTCGGACTGGTGGCGGTGACCCTGTGGCGGCGCAACCAGAAGCTGAGCGAGTTGTCGCGCCAGACCGGCTTGCTGGCCCAGGCCAAGAGCGATTTTCTGGCCAACATGAGCCACGAGATCCGCACCCCCATGAACGCCATCATCGGGTTCAGCTCGCTGGCATTGCAGACTGAGCTGGATCAGCAGCAGCGAGATTATCTCAGCAAGATCAAATCCTCATCGGATACCCTGCTGCTGCTCATCAACGACATTCTGGATCTGACCAAGGTGGAGTCCGGCAAGCTGACCCTGGAGGAGATCGACTTCGATCTGAGCGAGCAGATCGACTCGCTGGCTGGCATGTTTGCCGACCTGGCCGAGCGCAAGCAGGTCGAGGTCATTATCAACAAGTCGCCAGCCGTGCCGGATTTTCTGCGCGGCGATCCGCTGCGCCTCGGCCAGGTGCTGGTCAATCTGGTCAACAACGCCATCAAGTTTACCGAGCGGGGCGAGGTGGAAGTGGCTATCACCCTGGTCAACCAGCACCCCATGCAGGTGCGTTTCAGCGTGCGTGACACCGGCATCGGCATCGCCGAGGAGAAACAGGCCCAGCTGTTCCAGCCTTTCACCCAACTGGAGGCAGGCAATACCCGCAAATACGGCGGCTCCGGCCTGGGTCTCAACATCTCCCAGCGTCTGGTCGAACTGATGGGGGGCAGGATCACGGTACAGAGCAAGCCGGGAACGGGCTCGGTCTTCCAGTTCGAGATCCCCATGACCAAGGCGGTCTACGGCGTCTCCGGGCGGCGGGTCTTCTTCGAGCATCAGCCGCTGGTGCTGGTGATGGATGACAACGAGCTGGTGCTGGACCTGGCCAAGGATATCCTGGGCCGGGCCGGTGCCAGGGTGATGGCGGTTAACAGCCTCTCCCGGGCTCGTCAGGTGCTGCGAGAAGAGGGACAGAATATCCGGCTGGCCATTCTGGACTGGCGCATGGGGCAGGAAGACGGGCTGGATCTGGCGCTCGAGATGTATCAGCACAGCCAGTGGCGCCGTCTGCCGATCCTGATGACCAGTGCCTGGGCCAAGGAGGGACTGCATGGGCGGATGGAGAGCATGGGATTGACCCACTTCCTGCCCAAGCCGATGACCGAAAATGCCCTGCTGGCCAAGGTGGACGAGCTGCTCAACGGCAGCTCCCACGATCAGCAGTTCCGCCAGGCCGAGGCGCAGGGGGATCAGCAGCATTTTCGCGAGCTGCTGCAAGGTATCCGGGTACTGCTGGCCGAGGACAACCGGGTCAACCAGCAGCTCATCATCGAATACCTGCGCCGGGTCGATGCTCTGGTGACTGTGGTGGGCAACGGCCGGGAGGCGGTCGAGCGGGTGGCCGAGCAGCCCTTCGACGTGATTCTGATGGACTTGCAGATGCCGGTGCTGGACGGGCTGGATGCCACTCGCCAGATCCGCAAGATGGTCGACAAGCACGATGTCCCCATCATCGCCCTGACCGCCAGCGCCATGCCGGGGGACAGGGAACGTTGCCTCGGGGTCGGCATGAACGGCTATGTCACCAAGCCGGTCAGCAAGCTCGATCTCTACAACAACCTGCTGCAGTGGGTGAAGAGCGCCAGCGGCGAGCGGCGGGTGCCGCTCGAGGTGAAACCGCCCGACCTGATGGGAGTGCTGGATCTGGAGGATGCTCTCAGGCGGCTGGAGCAGGACAAGGAGGCACTGCAGATCCTGTTCAAGCTGTTCATGTCGGAGCACAAGGATGACCTGTGGGAGATCCGCTCCGCCCTGCGTCGTCAGCAGCCCGATATCGCCTGCCGGTTGCTGCATACCCTCAAGGGGGTCTCCGCCAATATTTCCGCCTCCCGTCTGCAGATCATGGCCGGTGAGCTGGAGTGGCGGTTGCGCCAGCAGGAGGAGCTGACCGAGCAGGATCTGGAGCAGTTGCAACAGGTGTTCAGTCTGACCCGGGAGGAGGTGTCCCACTTCCTGCTCACCGGGGAGCAGCATGAAACACCGTACGCAGGCTTCGGACAGCGTGATGATCGCTTGTTGTAACAGGTGAAATAGCAATAATTCTCAAGCCGCTTGCTTCAGGCTATCATGACCCCCTCGTATCGCCCCCAGCCGGGGGCGATTGCATTGAGTTTCCCCGTGATGGGCGCCGGCTCTGGGCCGGTCGCGACAAAGGATATCTACGTGAGCGTATTTGCAAGGCTGGGCTGGTTCTTCAAGGAGCAGTGGCGGCGTTACCTGATCGCCATCTGCCTGTTGATGATGGTGGCCCTGTTGACCGTGATCCCGCCCAAGGTGGTGGGCTGGGTGGTGGATGGCATCGCCAAAGGGTCCCTTGATAGTGCAACCCTGACGGGTTATCTGGCCGGGCTGTTTGGTCTTGGCCTGCTCATCTATCTGCTGCGCTATGTGTGGCGAGTCATGCTGTTTGGCGCCTCCTATCGGCTCGCCTATGTGCTGCGCAACCGGCTGTTCAGCCACTTCACCCGCATGAGCCCGGACTTTTATCAGCGCCACCGAACCGGCGATCTGATGGCCCATGCCACCAACGACATCCAGGCGGTGGAGATGACCGCCGGGGAAGGGGTGTTGACCCTGGTGGACTCCATCATCGTCGGGGTGCTGGTGCTCTCCATCATGTGCAGCCAGTACTCCTGGCAGCTGACTCTGCTCTCCCTGTTGCCGTTGCCGGTGATGGCGTTCTTCATGAACCGCTTCGGCACCCAGATCTACAAGGAGTTCAAGGCGGCGCAGGGTGCCTTCTCCCGGCTCAACAACAAGACCCAGGAGGCGCTATCCGGCGTGCGGGTGCTCAAGTCCTATGCGGTAGAGTCGCTCGAAGATCGCGGTTTTGCCGAGCTGACCCGGGAGGCGGGTGCCTGCAACATGGCGGTGGCCCGCATCGATGCCAAGTTCGATCCCGTGATCTACCTCTGCATCGGCTGCTCCTACTTTCTGGCAGTGGCCGGCGGCAGCGCTCTGGTGCTGCGTGACGAGTTGACCCTGGGGGAGCTCACCAGCTTCACCATGTACCTCGGTCAACTGATCTGGCCCATGTTCGCCATCGCCTGGTTGTTCAACATCATCGAGCGTGGCAGCGCCGCCTATTCACGGATCGAAAGCCTGCTCGGCGAGCGCAGCGACATCGAAGAGCCGGCCCAGCCGGTAGCGCTGGCCTCAGCTTTTCCGCTGCGCGCCGCGGCGCTCAGCTACCAGCTCGAGCAGCGCACTCTGCTGCGCAATGTGGATTTCACCCTGCAAGCCGGCGGCATGCTGGGCATCGTCGGGCGCACTGGCGCGGGCAAGAGTTCTCTGCTCAAGCTGTTGATGCGACTGGCCAACCCCACTACGGGGGAGATCCGCATGGGGGAGGTGCCCATCTCGCAACTGGCGCTGGGTGAGCTGCGCGGCCAGTTTGCCTATGTGCCGCAGGAGCCGTTTCTTTTCTCCACCACCATTGCCGCCAACATCGCCCTCGGCCGTCCCGATGCCAGCCGGGAGGAGATTGAGCAGGTGGCGCGCATCGCCTGCGTGCACGACGACATCAACCGTTTCCCCAAAGGCTATGAGACCGAAGTGGGGGAGAAGGGGGTGACCCTCTCCGGCGGCCAGAAACAGCGGCTCGCCATCGCCCGTGCCCTGTTGCTGGAGGCGCCCATCCTGGTGCTAGACGATGCCCTCTCGGCGGTGGATGCCCACACCGAGCAGCAGATCCTGCACGCTCTCAAGGCCCACAAGCGTACCCTGATCCTGGTCAGCCACCGGATGACAGCGGTGGAGCAGGCCGACGAGATCTTGGTGCTAGATGAGGGTCATGTCAGTGAGCGGGGTCGCCACGTCGCCCTGATGGCCCACAACGGCTGGTACGCGGATATGGTGCGTTACCAGCGTCTCGAGCAAGACGTGGAGGAGAGCCTGTGAGTCCACTCATCAAGAGCGCCTTCACTCGGTGTGGCGCTGAGCCTGAGTGCTGGTATGCCGGCCTGAGGCCTCATCATCAGCGGCTGAAACAAGACGTGGAGGAGCGCCTGTGAACCCGACCATCAAGCGACTGCTCGGGTACTGCGCCCGTTATCCACGCTGGCTCATTCAGGCGGGGATCTGCCTGCTGTTGGCTACCGGCGCCGAAGTGGCCGGTCCCTTGCTCATCAAGCTGTTCATCGACGACTATCTGGCGCCACGCCAGCTGGTGTGGCCCGCCATCGCGGCCATCGCCGCCGGCTATCTCGGCTTGCAGGTATTGTCTGCGGCCGGTTTTTACCTGCAGTCCCTGCGTTTCAACCGCATCGCCCAGGCGGTGGTGCAGCGGCTGCGCGAGCAGGTGTTTGCCACCGCCATCCGGCTGCCGGCCCGCTACTTTGACCAGCATCGCTCCGGCTCGCTCATCTCGCGCATCACCAACGACACCGAGGCGATCATGAACCTCTATGTACAGGTGATCGGGCTGTTGGTGCAGAAGGTGGTGCTGCTGTGCGGCATCCTCATCTCCATGGCGCTGCTGGATCTGCGGCTGATGCTGGTGTGCGCCTGTCTGTTGCCGGCGGTGGGCGGAGTGATGTGGCTTTATCAGAAACTGAGCGTGCCTGTGGTGCGGGCGACCCGCAGCCTGCTCTCCGACATCAACAGCCGTCTCAATGAGTCGCTGCAGGGGATGCCGGTCATTCAGGCCATGGTGCAGGAGCGCCACTTCGCTAACGCCTTTGCCGAGGTGAACCAGCAGCACTGGGCGGCGCGCCTCAAGAGCCTCAAGATCAACGGCATCCTGCTGCGTCCGCTCATCGACCTCTTCTACATGATGGTGCTGATCGGCCTGTTGGCGCTGTTTGCCCGCGAGGGGTTGAGTGCGGAGGGCGCCATCCAGGTGGGGGTGCTCTATGCCTTCATCAGCTATCTGGGACGGATGATCGAGCCGCTTATCGAGATGACCAACCAGCTCAACCAGTTGCAGCAGGCGATGGTGGCCGGGGAGCGGGTCTTTGCCCTGCTCGATGAAGTGCGCGAGAGCACCGAGGGCGAGATGCGCCCGCTCAAGGGGCAGGTGAGTTTCGAGCGGGTGGGTTTCTCCTACGATGGTGAGCAGCAGGTGCTGCGTGACGTGAGCTTTACCGCCAAACCGGGCCAGATGCTGGCGCTGGTGGGTCACACCGGCAGCGGCAAATCCACCATCATCAGCCTGCTGATGGGCTTCTACCCGCTGGATCAGGGCACCATCCGCTTCGATGATCACCCGATGGCGAGCCTGTCGCTCTCGGCGGTGCGTCGCAGCATCGGGCTGGTCCAGCAGGATCCCTTTATCTTCGTGGGGACGTTGGCGGAAAACCTGCGCCTTGGCCGCGACGGCATTGACGAGGCCCGCCTGTGGCAGGCGCTGACCGAGGTGCAACTGGCCGAGTTCGTGCTGAGCCTGCCGGAGGGTTTGAACACCCTGATGGAGGAGGGGGGCAAGAACCTCTCTGCCGGCCAGCGCCAGCTGCTCTCTTTTGCCCGCGCGCTGGTGGGTGATCCGCGCATCCTCATTCTGGACGAGGCGACCGCCAGCGTGGACTCCCAGACCGAGCTGGCCCTCTCTTCGGCGCTGGCGGCGGCGCGCCGCGGTCGCACCACCATCGCCATCGCTCACCGCCTCTCGACCATCGTCGATGCGGATGAGATCCTGCTGCTCTCTCGCGGTCAGGTGAACGAACGGGGTACTCATGGCGAGCTGATGGCGCTGGGCGGCCATTATGCACAGCTGTTCGAGATGCAGAGCCAGGGCGCCTGGCTGGAAGAGAAGCGAGCCTGATCGATCGCCACAGGAATGAGCAGAGGGAACCCGTGCGGTTCCCTCTTTTTTTGGGTGGTGAAATGGTGGCAAGCGTGATCCGCGTCCTTGTCGAACGCCAGCCATGCTGGCAACATGCTGTTTACATCAACTCATCGGATCAGTTCGCATATGGATTTGCAACGTTTGAAGGCCAACCTGGCGCTGCGGCTCTTTGCCTGGCGCTACATCCCCGTTATTGGTTTTTGTGCCCCGGTCATCGAAGAGATGAGCGCCAAGGCGCTGCGCATTCGCATTCCGCTTGGCTGGCGCACCCGCAACCACCTGGGCAGCATGTACTTCGGCGCGCTGGCCACCGGCGCCGATCTGGTGGGTGGTCTGCTGGTGATGGAGAAGGGGCGGCAGCGGCGCAAGAAGGTACACTTCGCCTTCAAGGATGTGCAGGGGGAGTTTCTGAAACGGCCCGAGGGGGACGTGCAGTTTGACTGCGCGGCTGGGGAGGAGATCGACGCCATGATCGACGAGTCGCTGGCGAGCGGTCAGCGTATCAACCGCCCCATCCAGGTGGTGGCCACCTGCCCGTCACTGAACGGAGATGAGGCGATGGCCCGCTTCGTGCTGACCCTGTCGATCAAGGCCAGCTGAATGCCAAAGGGCGCACCGGCGCCCTTATTCAAGCGAGATCAGAGGATCTCGGGGCTGACGCCTGCTTTCACGACCACTTTCATGCCGTTGAAGTTGACTACTTGCTCGGCCACGATCTTGCAGCGTTTGCGGGTCTCGACCTGACCGTCCACCTCTACCAGCCCTTCGGCGACCAGCGCCTTGGCCGCACCGCCACAATCGGCCCAACCCTGATGTTTGATAAGGTCGCACAAGGCTACGAAGGGGTGGCCTTCGAGCAGAAACGTCTCCATGGGAAATCCTCTAGTGGATGAATGGCTGAAACAGCAGGGCGATTATTCTAGGCAGTTCGGGCCGTCAAGGAAAGGGCAAGGGCATCTGTCGGCAGGCAATTGTGGCTTGCAAGACCATTTTTGGGGCACACACCATAGCAGTCAGCCCGGCTGTGGCCGGGCTGACTGAGATCATGGGGCAAACCCTTTTCAGCCGAACTTCACCACGGCTTCACCGCTGACGGCGATGGCGCCGGTGGCCGTCAGGATGCGGGTGGCCAGGGTGATGATGGGCTTGTCGCTGCGCAGTGCGATGATCTCCACCTCTGCCGTCACCTCATCCCCCACAAACACCGGCTGCTTGAAGGCGAGGCTCTGACCGAGGTAGACGGTGCCCTTGCCCGGCAGCTGCTGGCCCAGCAGCCCCGAGAAGAGGCTGGCCAGCAGCATGCCGTGCACGATGGGGCGCTCGAACGGCGTGGTGGCGGCGAAGGCGGGATCCAGGTGCAGCGGATTGAAATCCTCCGACAACCCGGCAAACACCTCGACCTCTGCCGCCCCGAACCGCTTGGTCAGTCTGGCTTTTTGGCCCACCTCGAAGGGGAGTGTGCTCATGCGGGCTCCTCCTCGGGGGTCTGTGCAAAGACCGGGTTGAGCCGAACCTTGACGTAGCTGCCGGGCGCCGCTTCCAGCCCTTCGCTCGGGATGCGAGCGGGAAGGGGGGCGGGATCCTCTTCCCGGCTCTGGATGAAGGCTGCCATCTTCGGCCACCAGGAGCCTGGGGTATGGCTTGCGCCGGCGAGCCACGCCTCGGGGCTGGTGGCCTCGGCGTCGTTCTGCCAGAAGCCGTACTTGTTGGCGTCCGGCGGATTGACGATGCCGGCGATGTGGCCCGATTCAGCCAGGATGAAGTGCTGCTCGCCACCGAACAGCTTCATGCCCTGCCAGGTCCCTTGCCAGAGGGCGATGTGATCGTCCATGGCCGAGACCAGCAGCACCGGGGTCTTCACCTTGCCGAGATCGATGCGGGTGTGGCGGATCTTGAGCTCTCCCTTCACCAGCTGGTTCTCCAGATAGAGCCGGCGCAGCAGGCTGCTGTGGGTCTTGCCTGCCACGTTGGTGCTGTCGCTGTTCCAGTGCAGCAGATCGAACGCCACCGGACTCTGCCCCTTGAGGTAGCTGTCGATGTAGTAATTCCAGTAGAGGCTGTTCTCCCGCAGCAGGCTGAAGGAGACCGCCAGCTGGCGCCCGTCCATGATGCCCTTGGCCTCGTTCTGGGCTTCCAGCGCCGCAATGATGGGCTCGTGGATGAAGATGCCAAGTTCCCCCGGTTGGGAGAAGTCGAGCAGGGTGGTGAACAGGGTGGCGGAGCGAACCCGCTGCTTCTGGCGCCTGGCGGCCAGCCAGCCCATGGCCAGGGAGAGGGCGGTACCGCCGATGCAGTAACCGATGCCGTGCACTTCGCGCTCGCCGGTGGCCGCCTCCACACCATCCAGCGCGGCGATGACCCCGTCTACCACGTAGTCGTCGAGATCGATGTCGGCCTGGGCCGGACCCGGGTTGCGCCAGGAGATCATGAACACCGTCTGACCCTGGGCGACCAGCCAGGCCACCAGGGAGTTCTGGGGCCGCATGTCCAGGATGTAGTACTTGTTGATGAAGGGCGGCACGATCAGCACCGGCGTCCTGGCCACCGTTTCCGTGGTCGGGCTGTACTGAATGAGCTCATACAGCTCGGTGCGCTGCACCACCCGGCCCGGCGTCAGCGCCAGATCCCGCCCCAGCTCAAAGGCGGACTCGTCGGTCAGCCGGATGTTGAGTTGATCGGCGCTGCGCTCGAGATCTTCGGCCAGCAGCGCCAGCCCGCGCACCAGATTCTGGCCGTCAGACTCCAGGGTCAGCTTGAGCAGCTCCGGGTTGGTGGCCAGAAAGTTGCTTGGCGCCATGGCGTTGATGTACTGGCGGGTAAAAAAACGCAACCGCTCCCGGCTCTTCTGGGGCACCCCCTCGAGGGCATCCACCGAAGCCAGCAGGTGCTTGGCGGTCAGCAGATAGGATTGTTTGAGGTAGTCATAAATGGGCTGCTCGCTCCAGGCGTCGGCCTTGAAGCGGCGATCGCTCCGCTCCGGGGCGATGAGCGGTTCGCTCTGCTGGCCTGCGCTTTTGAGCAGGGTGTGCTGCATCAGCTTGAGCTGATCCTGCCACCAGTTCATCTGGGCATTGATCAGTTGCCAGGGCTGCTGGCTACCCTGTTCCAGCACCTGGCCGAGGTCGTTGAGATTGGTCTGCAGCAAGGCTTGGGCCGTGCGCTCGGTCTGCGCCTTGGCCATGTCCAGCAGCTTGTCGTTGTAGTGGGCCAGGGCCTCGAACAGCGGGCCGTAAGATGATTGGCTCATGTTCTCTCCTTCACCCATCCCCGGCGCAGGGCGAGCCTGTCGTGACGGAGCATGGGGAGATGTGGCTGCCCGCAGCGGGCAGCCAGGGGGATATCAGGCCTTGCCCGTGTTCTTTTTGATGCCGTCGGCAGCCAGGGCGTCGAGGTCGTCCTTGAACTGCTGGCCGAGGGTGTTGAGCTTCTGGATGTCGTCCAGCATCTGGCGGGAGAGCTGGCTGGCGGTCTCCAGCTGGACGGTACCGAGGGCCGCCAGGCTCTGGGCATCCTGCACCTTGCCGGCGGCCTGCAGCTGGTTCAGCCCCAGCTCGGCATAGGCGTTGGCGGACGCCAGTTGCAGCCGGGTCAGCTGTTCGATGTTGCTGGCCAGCAGCTGGTTATAACGGGTGAGGGGGGCGGCAAAGCCTTGCATCTGCTCGGTAAAGGTCTTGATTACGTCCATATTCATCGCGTGTCTCCGTGGTTGGCAGAAAGGTATTGCAAAAGGCCGATGGGCCCATTCTTCGGTTACATCCGTTCGACTACATCCTTAAGTCGTCACGTGTCGTTTGCTCTGTTCAAACGCACGTTTAGGCATTGTGTTATCAAATGAGGCTTGATGTAAATAATATAAATGTTAATTTTTGGCGAAATATTGATTCTGGTCTGTCCAGTTTGATTGGCCCGATTCAGACGAGGAGTGACGCAGCCACGTCCGTCGGGTCTCGTTCCCAGGCCGCGGGGCTGGTAGGCTGACTCACTCCCTGAGCCTTGAGGAATGCATCGATGAAACCTGCTCGCCTGCTGCTTGCCCTGGGGGCTGCTGCCCTTGGCGGCGTTGCCCACGCCAGTACCCCTGTCCAGCTCTCCTTGCCCGGCGTCAATCTGCCCGCGTCCCATCAGGTCGAGGGGGCCAGAGCCTCTGTGCTCTATGGCCGCACCGGTCAGGTGAAAGGGATCGATCTGCCGGTCTTCGCCCTTTCCGACGTGGATCAATTCACCGGTCTGCAGCTTGGTATCTTCCTCGGTGCCGGCCGGGTACGCCACCAGTTCGGCGGGGTGGCGATCAACGCGGTCAACTGGCACGAGGGCCAGGACAAGGGCGTCAACCTTGGCTTCGTCAACCTGACCAACAATGTGCAGGGCCTCAACTGGGGGGCCGTCAACATCGCCAAGGGCAATGCCCTGGCCAACGTCGGCTTCGTCAACTATGCCGAGCGCACCACCTTCCAGCTGGGCTTCATCAACGCCACCAAGCACCTGGACGGTCTGCAGATTGGCCTCGCCAACTACGCCGAGAACGGGGTTTTCCCCATCTTGCCGCTGATCAATTTCAAGAAATCCTTTTAAGCGGCGCCGCCAACTTTGCTTTAGGGGCTCCAGCCATTACGCTGTGCTGCATTGATAGCGTGCAGAGGTGACACTGGCATGACAATGGAACACATGGATGCCATCGGCATCGGCTGGGACGTAAGAGGCTGGCAGGGCAGTGCCCAGGCGGTGGCCGTGGTGGGGTGGCAGGCGCGTGAACAGCGGCTGCACTGGTTTGGGGTATCGCCCCTGTTTCGACTGAGCTCACGGGTTGCGCCGGATCTGGATGCCTTGCTGCGCCCAGCACTGCACGACGAGATCCATCTGCTGCAGGTGCTGGCCTGCCCGCAGCTGGCGCTGGGGATCGACGCGCCACTGGCGTTTCCTCGCGCCTTGGGCGAGCTGCTGGCGGGGAGGGCGACCGAGTGCGCCGTGCCCCAGCGCGAGATAGACAACCCTTATGCCTATCGGGACTGCGAGCGCTGGCTGCACCGGCAATATGGCAAGAAGCCGCTCTCGGCCACCTTCGACAGGCTCGGCAACAACGCGACCCTGGCGCTCGCCATGCTGCCCCGATTGGCCGACTTGCAGCTGGTGCCCAAGCAGCAACCGCAGGCCGATCGCGCCGTGCTGGAGGTCTATCCCGCTCTCGCCAAGGTGGGGGGAAAGGCATCGGCGGTGCGTGCCGAGCTGCTGGCGCATCTGCCGGCCGATGTGACGGCGGGAACCGATCGCTACGATGCCGCCATCTGCGCCCTGATGGCGCTGCAATATGCCGCCAAGGGGAGCGTTTCCCTGTTGCCGGCACTGGTGGCGCCGCCCGCGGAGATGGCTTTGGACGAGGGTTGGGTCTACCACTTCGCTCGCCCTTGATAAACCGGATCGGGCCGACCAGCCCGATCTGTCCTTTGGCCGGCTGGTTATACCTTCACTTGCACCGACGCCGTTGCCTCCTTCCACTACATTGCCTTGCTGCCTTGCTGCCTTGCTGCCTTGCTGCCTTGCTGCCTTGCTGCCTTGCTGCCTTGATGGCCGATGGCCGATGGCCGGGGCTGCCGCAGGTATCTGCCGGTTTACTCGTCATCAAATGGCTCTACGCACAAAAAGCTCACTTGTTAATCTCATATGCCATCAAACAAGAGTTTTGTACCACCTTATCAAGCCATGTCGGCCATGCTCGCGGTTGCAAGCTGCGGCATGTCAGTGTAGAGGGGGCCGGTGATGGCAATGGCAACCAGCGTCATCGAGGATTTTGCCGACCAAATAAGGGTTTGTGCTGATCAAGGGTGGAAGATCAATATCTTCATCCGATATATTGCGCCTTTCCCCTGACTCTTCTCTGCGGTGATGTCGATGAAACGCATTCTCTCTATCCAGTCCCACGTGGTGTTCGGCTGTGCCGGCAACAGCGCCGCCGTGTTTCCCATGCGCCGTCTCGGTATGGAGGTATGGCCAATCAACACGGTGCAGTTCTCCAACCACACCCAATATGCGGCCGGTTGGCAGGGCATGGCGATGCCCGCAGGGCATATCAGCGCCCTGTGTGAGGGGCTCTCGAATATCGAGGTGCTGGCCCACTGCGACGCCGTGCTGAGCGGTTATCTGGGCTCGGCGGAGCAGGGGGACGAGATCCTGGCGGTGGTGGCCGCGGTCAAGGCCGCCAATCCTGCCGCCATCTATTTTTGCGATCCCGTGATGGGCCACCCGGAGAAAGGGTGCATCGTCGCCCCTGGGGTGACCCGTTTCTTGACCGAGCAGGCGCTGCCGGCGGCCGACATCATGGCCCCCAATCTGCTGGAGCTGGAGACCCTGTGCGACGTCCATCTGACGGATCTGGCGCAGACGCGGGCCGCCGCCCATCAGCTGCTGGCACGCGGGGTGAAGATGGTGCTGGTCAAGCATCTTGGACGTGCCGCTCGCGAGCCGGGCCGTTTCGAGATGCTGCTGGCCACCCCCGAGGGGGATTATCTGATCGACCGCCCGCTCTACGAGTTTGCCCGCCAGCCGGTGGGGGTGGGGGATCTCATCAGCGCGCTGATGCTGGCCAATCTGCAGGCGGGTTACGATGCCGTCAGCGCATTCGAGCGCACCAACGCGGCGGTGGATACGGTACTGCTGCACACCTGGCAGGCCGATGCCTATGAGTTGCAGCTGATCGCGGCCCAGGAGGCCTTTGCCGCCCCCCTGATCAAGGCGCGGGCCGAACGGCTGGCCTGATCTTCCCATCGGGGGCCAAGTCTGGGCGCGGATGATCCGCGTTCAGCTTGGCCCCCTGATCATCTTTCCCCATCTCTTAGTTAACAGTCCACCCCTGCGCCGCTTATCTGGTTGCACACCGAGTGGGGCAATGTCGCCTCAGCCGTCACCTTGGCCCTGACACCGGGCATCCGGTTCAGATCAGGCCGTTATTCTGTTCCCGCTGCTCTGCCTCATCGAATGTGACCTGCTGGTAGTGCTCGACCGTGGGGAAGGGATCGTAGAAATGATGGAGCAGGGCCTTCCACTGCTGGTACTGGGGTGAGCCACGAAAGCCCTGGGTGTGATCTTCGAGGTGCTGCCAGTTGACCAGCAGCAGATAGCGGTGGGGATCGGTCAGCGAGCGCTGAAGCTGGTGTCCGCCGTAGCCCTGCATGGTGCTGATGATGCCTGGGCCTGGGAGAATGCCAGTTCGAAGGCGGCAGCCTGACCGGGGATGAGCTGCAGATGGGCGACTTCCAATATCATGGTGACTCCTTGTCCCAAGGATAAAGGGGCCATTGCAGCAGGTTGGGCAGGGAATGACAAGGCCGGCCGCAGGGGCCGGCCTTGTCGGTGTGATCACGGCTTTGCTTGAGTGCCGATCAGGCGCGTGGGTGACGGGCCCGGTAGCGCTCGGCCATGGCATTGGCCGCGATCATGGCGTGGTAGACATCCTGCTCGCTGACGCTCATCGGCATGTTGCCCATGGTATCGAGGGGATCGCAGGCAAGCTTGGCCACCTGGCGCCACTCGCTCTCCACGAAACGGCTCAGCCCCATCTCCTGCAGGGTCATGGGCAGGCCGGCCAGCTGAATGATGCGCATCACCTCGTCCAGCTCGGCCTGGGGCGCGCGCTCGAGTACCAGCTGGGTGAGCAGGCCAAACACCACCTTCTCGCCGTGCTGGGCCCGGTGCAGATCCGCCACCACCGACATGCCGTTGTTGACCGCATGGGCCGCCGCCAGGCCGCCCGCTTCGGCGCCCACGCCGCTCAGATAGATGGTGGCCTCGATGGTCTGCTCCAGCGCCGGGGTGGTGACATGGTGGCGCACCGCGTCCATCGCCAGCTCGATGTTCTCTCCCAGCAGCTCGTAGCAGAGCCGGGCCAGCCCGAGGCCGGTGCGGGAGGGGCGCTTGCCCACCAGATTGATGCCGTCCGCCCGGTAACAGGCACGGGCCTCGAAGTAGGTGGCGAGCGCATCACCCACGCCGGCGGCAAAGAAGCGGGCGGGGGCCGCCGCTATGATGGCGGTGTCGGCGATCACCACGTCCGGGTTCTGGGGCAGGAACAGATAGCGCTCGAACTCACCCGCCGGGTTGTAGATCACCGCGAGGGCGGTGCAGGGGGCATCGGTGGAGGCGATGGTGGGAAACAGCACCACGGGGCGGCGCAGGTAGAAGGCCACCGCCTTGGCGACATCCAGGGTCTTGCCGCCGCCGATGCCGACGATGACGTTGGCTCCCTGTTGCTCGGCCAGATCGCACAGGCGGCGGATCTCGATGTCGGTGCATTCGTAGTTGAACTTCTCGACCGCTCCCTTCAGACCTGCCTGCAGCAGGCCGGCCAGCGCCTCTTCCCGCACTCGCTCCAGAATGAACTCGTCGCTGATGAGCAGGGCGTTGTCGCCGAAATCTTTTACGTGATCATGGAGTTGGGGCAGCAGATCGTGGCCGATGATGAACTTTTTGGGGGAGGTGACGGTACGAGGCAGGATAGGCATGCAGTATTCCTCAAGGCAGTGAGCAGCATCCGTTTGGTATGCAAACGGGTCTTCCTGCCACACCATACGCCTCGTCTGGCGTGAGGTGAAGGAACAATTGTATGCAAATGGGGCTATAGCAGATTCAAAATTAATCCTGGCGCTGCTTTGATGGTTTTCTGAAAGCTGAAGGGGTAACGCAACGCGCCCTCCATGGGGAGGGCGCACTGTGGCTACAAAGTAGGGACGAGCAGGGTAGAGGCGTGCGAAGCGGAGGCGGTGCGCGGCTCAGAGCTGCTTGTAGAAGAAGAGGGTGGCTGCCAGGGTGCCGTCGGCACTGCGGGCAAAGGCGGGGATCTGGCCCGCCTCCTGGTAGCCGAGCTGGCGATAGAGGCGGGAGGCGGCATCGCCCACCCGGGTGTCGAGCACCAGCAGGCTGCGACCGGCCTCTTTGGCCCCTTGTTCCATGCTGGCCATCAGGGCACGGCCGACACCCTTGCCACGGTGGAGACTGTGCACCATGAGTTTTTCCACCTCGGCGCGGTGACGGCCATTGGCCTTGGTGCACAGCGAGAGCTGGAGGGCACCGACCAGCTGGTGCTGAAGGAAGGCGACCCAGAGCCGGCGGCTGCCCGCGGCCAGCTCCGTCTCTATGCCCTGCCAATAGACGAGCCCCTGCTCTTCGGTCAGCGGCGGCAGAAAGCCCACCGACGCGCCGCTGGCGACGCTGTCTTGCAGCAAAGTGATGAGGGCAGGTTTGATGCCCTGGGTGGTATCAACCTCAACTATGTCCATCAGGAGTCCTTGTCAACGAAGTTCACGCCGTCGGCCCGGTCTGCCGCGGCGCCTGCCGCCAACGGGACCGGCGGCAGGATGACTGGCTAGACTCGCCGTTTCTGCCGCCAATTTCAAGTCGTTGTCGCTCGCCGGGTGCGCCCGATCACGCCCTCCAGGCGGGTTTCCCTCAGCGGATGAGCTTCTGTTCGACCAGCCAGGCAAACAGCAGCCGGGAAACCGGAGAGATCTCGGCCATATGGCGGCTGTCGAGCCAGCGCAGCTCGGCGATCTCCGCCGAGGCGACGGGAGTGCCGTCAGCCTCGCCGGTGTAGCAGCGCAGCTTGACGTTGACCCCCTGCGGCTTGCCGTCGGCCTGAGCACTGAACTCGCAGGCAAACGCCAGGGTGTCGGGCTTGAGGGCCACGGCCAGCTCCTCCTCGATTTCGCGCATCAGCGCCGCCTCGTCGCTCTCTCCCGCTTCGCGCTTGCCGCCGGGAATGTAGTAGATCTGCTTGCCGTGGGAGCGGGCACAGAGCAGTTGCTGATCCTTGAAGGTCAGCCAGGCGAGTTTGTCGATCATGAACGTCTCTCTGGTGATGGGGTGGTGGCTTGTTCACACAGGGTGCGATAGGAACGGCTCTCCAGCCATTCGGGGTTCAGCCCAAGCTGGGCTGCCATGGACAGCAGTTGCCGGCGATAATCTGGCAGCAAGGTTTCGTCATCGGTCATGATGGCCAGTTCGGCAAAGTCGCCGAGTCCTGCCAGGTGATCCAGGGTGACGTGGAAGGGGCCGACGAAATAGATGCTGCGCACTTTGCGAAGGGTCAGTATCGGCTGATAACCCAGGGTGTGCAGCATGCTGATGGCCTTGTCGGCGTCGGTGATGTTGACCGCCTCGCAGCGATCGGGTTCGGGCCCCTTCACGATCCAGAGCCGGATGCCGGAGGGCTGCATGGTACGGATCAGCAGGCTCTTGCCCGCTGCGCTCAGGCTGCGGTCCGGCGTGTCGAAGTAGGTGTCCTGCTCCTGGTTGCGCTCCAGCATCACCTCGGGATTGAGGGCGGCGAGGGCTGTGGTGAAGGCCTCGACATCGCCGAGCCTGTATTTGAACTCGACCTCGAAGCGGCCCTGAAAGTGCTGTGCTGACATCGGCAGGCATCCTTGAGTGTGCGGATTGGCATGGCGGGCAGCCTAGCAAAGTTGGCGGGCTGGCCCAAGGGGCAAGGCGGCAGGATGTGGAAACGATCTGTTTCCGGAGCCCATGATTGATCAATGCGCAGCCTGTCGCCGTGATCAAGGGCAGGCGCCGCACACGGTCGAACCAGTGCGGGCATGGCGGTTGCTCACAAGCTCGCCGAGCGGCCGGTAAAAGTTCGCGCTGGCGCACAGGATAGGGCGTGCAGGCTGGGCGAGGGCAGACCTCTGTGTTTTAATCCTTGCCACGTTTGCGGCAGCCGCCCCGTGCCGGGCCGCTGCCTTCGCTTTGGCAAGAGGCAGGTGAGAAGATGCAAGTGACAGCAGAGAGCAAGTTTATCGGACTCGGGGTGGCGGGCAATTTCGCAGGTCATCTGGAGCAGGCCGGCGAGGCCTCGGATTTCGTGGCGGTGGTGGTGCGCGACACCAGCGCCCCCAAGGCGCTGTTCCCCTTCTACGTGCCGGGCCACCCCGGCCAGCTCGGGGTCTTCCCCTTGAGCGGCGACGCCATCTTCTTGCCGGAAGCGGCGGTGAGCGGCGATGAGAAGGTGCAGGTAGAGCCGGAAGTGGCGCTCTGGTGCGAGCTGGAGTACGCGGGGGAGCAGGTGGTGGCCATCCATCCGCGCGCCTTTGGTGCCTACAACGACTGCTCCATCCGTCGTCCCAACGCCAAAAAGATCAGCGAGAAGAAGAACTGGGGCGAAGAGAGCAAGGGGCTGGCCCCCACGTTGCTGCCCCTTTCCCATTTCGCCGCCGGCTGCGAACTCGATGACTACCGCATCGCCTGCTATCTGGAGCGGGATGGCGAGCTGTACCCCTACGGGGTCGACAGCGCGGCGGTGGATTACAGCTACTTCCACGGCCAGCTGCTGACTTGGGCCATCGACAAGTTCAACCATCAGCAGGACGAGGGGCCGGCCGAGCACATCCAGGGGCTGCTGGCCCAGGCCGGGCGCCCGGCCCATGCCCTCATCAGCATCGGCGCCACCCGCTATACCCCGTTTGGCGAGACCCACTTCCTCAAGCCCGGCGACACCGCCTGCGTGCTGCTCTATCCGGCCAGCCGCTATGGCGAGGCGGCGATCCGCGAGGCCATTCGCACCCGTCAGTTCGGGCCGGACATGTCGGTGCTGCTGCAGGCGGTCAAGACTCGCTGATGACCTGGCCTTCCCCCGTGCTGGCGGGGGAAGGCCGGCTGCGTATTGCATCCGCTATCCCTCCCCCTCGCGTTTGTTGCCTGATCCCGCTTACCCGGTCCGGCCATTTGGCTTACCATTGCTCTTTTTGCCGAACACGTTGTTGAATAATGGGGTAGCCGATGGGCGAGTTGAAAACCATGGGGTTGTTTCTGGTGACGGCGCTGGCCGAGATCCTGGGCTGTTATCTGCCCTATCTCTGGCTGACCCAGGGGCGCAGCGTCTGGCTGCTGCTGCCGGCGGGGTTGAGCCTGATGCTGTTCGCCTGGCTCCTGTCGCTGCATCCGACCGCGGCCGGGCGCGTCTATGCCGCTTACGGCGGCGTCTACATCTTCGTGGCCATCCTCTGGCTCTGGCTGGTGGACGGCATCCGGCCCAGCCTGTGGGATCTGGTGGGGTCGCTGGTGGCCCTGTGCGGCATGGCCATCATCATGTTTGCCCCCCGCGAGGCGTGAAGCCGCATCGCCCGCAGCTCAAGGAGAAGAGGGATGACGCTCATCAGGGCTTGTACTCTGCAGGACATGGCCGGTCTGCTGGCGCTCTATCGGGAATTGCGCCCCCATGACCCTGCACTTGCGCCGGATGCTGCCCGTACGGCGCTGACGGCCTTGCTGGCGCAGCCCCATCTCCACCTGCTGGTGGCGGAGGTGGATGGCCAGCTGGCGGCCACCTGCCAGCTCGGCGTGATAGCGACCCTGACCAACGGCGGCCGGCCGTTTGGCATGGTGGAGCACGTGGTGACGGCCTCTGCGTTTCGGCGCCGGGGCATCAGCCGGCAGTTGCTGACCCATGCCCTTGCGCTCGCCTGGCAGCAGGATTGCTACAAGGTGATGCTGCTGTCGGGGGAGGGGCGCGAGGCAGCCCACCGGCTCTATGCGTCGCTCGGCTTCAAGGCCGGCATCGAGAAGGGGTTTGTCCTCAAGCAGGTCGACGCCATGGCGCCGGCCGGGCAGGCTCCAAACAATCAATCTATTGAGTGAGTACGATATGAGACTGGAACAGCCATCGCGCGGGGATTATCAGGCCCTGATCGCACTGTGGGAGGCGTCGGTGCGCGCTACCCATCATTTTCTGCCGGATGAGGAGATCGCCACCCTGCGCGAGCTCATTCTGGAACACTACTTTGACGCCGTGACCCTCACCTGCGCCCGCAACGACCAGGGTATCGCCGGCTTTTGCGGGGTGCACGAGGGCAACATCGAGATGCTGTTTGTCGACCCGGCGCTGCGCGGGGGCGGGGTGGGTCGCCTGCTGGTGGCCGATGCCATCGCCCGGCTGGGGGCGACCCGGGTGGACGTCAACGAGCAGAATGAACAGGCACTCGGCTTTTATCGCCACCTGGGCTTCGAGGTGGTGGGCCGCTCGCCACTGGACGGGCAGGGCAAGCCCTATCCGTTGCTGCATATGACACTGACAGGCCAGTGACACCGGCCCAGTAAAAAACCGCCCTCGGGCGGTTTTTTGTTATGACGGGATCAGGACGGCCTGTTACTCCTCGTTGGAGTTGTCCTGATAGTCGTCGCGCTGGGCTTTGGGCAGGCGGCGCATGGGGGTAAAGCCGATATCTTCGCCCACCACTTCCCGCTTGCGGGCTGGGGCAGGCTTCTTGCCGCCATCGCTCTTCGCCTTGCTCTTGCCTGCGGCGGATTTGCCGTTGCCGCCCTTGGCATTGGCGGCGCCACGGGCGCGCGGCGGGTTTTGTACCGGCTTGCTGCCCGGCAGGGTCTGCCGGCTCGGTTTGCCGCTGGGCTCATACCCTTCCAGGATCTCCACCGAGAGGGATTGGCCGATCAGCGCCTCTATCCCCTTGAGCTGGCCCAGCTCGTCCTGGCTCACCAGCGAGATGGCCTCGCCGCCACGACCGGCGCGGCCGGTGCGGCCGATGCGGTGGATGTAATCCTCCGCCATCTGGGGCAGCTCGAAGTTGATCACGTGGGGCAGCTGATCGATGTCGAGGCCGCGAGCGGCGATGTCGGTTGCCACCAGCACCCGCACCTTGCCTTCCCGAAAATCCGCCAGCGCCCGGTTGCGGGCACCCTGGCTCTTGTCGCCGTGGATGGCGACGGTATCGAGCCCGTCTTTTTGCATCTGCTGGGCCAGGCGATCGGCAATCTGCTTGGTGCGCACGAACACCAGCACCCGCTGCCAGTTGCCGCGGCCGATCATGTGGGAGAGCAGCTCGCGGCGACGTTCCCGGTCGACCTGGATGATGCGCTGGGTCACCTGCTCGGCAGCGGTGTTGCTGGGATCCACCTCGATCAGGGTGGGGTCGTTGAGCAGATCATCCGCCAGCGCCTTGATCTCGCTTGAGAAGGTGGCGGAGAACAGCAGGGTCTGCCGTTCGGCCGGCAGCGCCTTCATGATGCGGCGAATGTCGACGATGAAGCCCATGTCGAGCATGCGATCCGCTTCGTCCAGCACCAGCACTTCCAGCTCGGACAGGGTCAGCGCCCCCTGGGTCAGCAGATCCAGCAGACGGCCCGGAGTGGCCACCAGGATGTCGATGCCGAGCTTGATGGCATCCAGATTGGGCTTGATGCTGACGCCGCCGTAGGCGATCAGGGTGCGAAACGGCAGGTGGTGGGCATATTTGATGATGCTCTCACCCACCTGGGCAGCCAGTTCGCGGGTCGGGGTCAGCACCAAGGCCCGCACCTGACGGCGGCCACGGCCATGGTTGGCCAGCAGGCGCTGCAGCATGGGCAGGGTGAAACCGGCCGTTTTGCCTGTGCCTGTCTGGGCGCCGCCGAGCACATCCTGTCCGGCCAGAATGGCGGGGATGGCTTGTTGCTGGATGGGGGTTGGCTGTTCGTAACCCAGCTCCTTGACGGCCCGCAGGATGTGCGGAGACAGACCCAGTTCGTTGAATGACATGTTCGAGAGAGACTCCTCTGGTGAGCCTTGGGCTCAGCGGATGGCAGGTGCGCTGGCACCCGCCACAAGATGGAAATGATAACGGGGGCGTAATATAGCAGATGCGCGCCCAGCACGCAGCAGCCGTGTCGCGTTGTCCGGCCGCCGCGTGCAGCGGCCTCAGAGCAGGGCCTGGATATCGTCTCGCAGGCTCTCGGGTTTGCTGGTGGGGGCAAAGCGGGCCACTACCTTGCCGTCCCGGTCGATCAGGAACTTGGTGAAGTTCCACTTGACGTTCTCCAGCCCCAGCAGACCCGGTTGCTCCTTCTTGAGCCATTGATAGAAGGGGTGGGCCTGTTCGCCATTGACCTCGCACTTGGCCATGATGGGGAAGCTGACCGGATAGTCGAGGGAGCAGAAGCGGGCGATCTCCTCTGCATCTCCCGGCTCCTGGTGGCCAAACTGATCGCAGGGGAAGCCCAGGATCATCAATCCCTCGGGGCCCAGCTCCTGATAGAGCGCCTCCAGTCCGGTGTATTGGGGGGTAAAACCGCAGCGGCTGGCGACGTTGACCACCAGCACGACCTGGCCTTGCAGGGTGGACAAGGACAGTTCGGTACCGTCAAGGCGTTGCAGGATAAGGTCGGGCAATGACATGAAGCACTCCTGTTGCATGGGGCCCATTCAGGGCGTATCGCTCCACGGTAACGGGCGCGACGGCGCGGAGCAAGCGCCGCTTTCCCCTTTACCATGCAAGATCTGGCGCGGACTGAGGCCATTTGAGTGCGCCGGATCACTGGTTGGCGAGGGCGACCAGATAATGGGGGCCTTGTGCGCCCGGATAGCGTATTGATGGTGGGACTTCTGAGGATAAGCAAACCGGTTTGTGTCTTGCCCTGGAAGTCGCTAAAAAGCGCCCTCTCTCCACTTGTTGCGAGTCAATCTTGGACTATCAAGCCGTCATGGATGCCATTTACACCCGGGGATGGGTGATAGTGGATGATTTTTTAACCGCCGCCGAGGTGGATGCCCTCAAGGCGTGTCTGCCGGATGCGTGGCGGCCGGCGGGGATCGGCCGCGATGCCCTGCACCAGGACAACCGCGCCATTCGCCGGGATCAGATCCACTGGCTAGAACCCTCCCTCGGTGCGCCGGTGGCCGACTATCTGGCCCGCATGGAGGCACTGCGGCTGGCCGCCAACCGGATGCTGATGCTGGGGCTGTTCGACTACGAGGCCCACTTTGCCCGCTATCGCAGCGGTGACTTCTATGCCACCCATCGCGATGCCTTCGCCGGGCGCTCCAACCGCCGCCTCACCTCGGTGTTCTACCTCAACAACGACTGGCAACCCCAGGCGGGCGGGGTGCTGCGGATGTACGATGACGACGAGCAGTTTTTGATGGATGTCTCGCCCCGAGGCGGGCGACTGGTGCTGTTTTTATCCGAAGAGTTCCCCCACGAGGTGTTGCCCGCCAACCAGGAGCGCTACAGCATCGCCGGCTGGTTTCGGGTCAACGGCAGCGGCAACGGCCGGCTCGATCCGCCGCGCTGAGCTCTTTTCATCCAATTTCTGACACAGGCGGGAATTTTTATGGCCGTTGTCGGCGGATGGGGCTCCCATCGGCTGACAAGGCTCGATCTCCCTTGCTACACTGGCCCGCACTTATCTTCGTATCTGGCTTCGTCCGGTTTTAATGCGGTTGGGTTTTAAATGGTGATGGCGAAGCCGCTTTTCCCAAGGGATCACATCTAATGAAGAACATGCATGTCTTGCTGCTGTGTGGCGGCGGTGGCTCCGAGCACGAAGTCTCTCTGCGAAGCGCAAATTTTCTCGAGCAACAGCTCGGTCTTTTGCCTGGGGTCGACGTGACCCGGGTCGAGATGTTTGCCGACCGCTGGCTCAGCGCCGACGGCCGCGAATGCAAGCTGGGGCTGGACAAGCTGCTGTCGTTTGACAGCGTGGCCCGTCCGGTGGACTACGTGGTGCCCTGCATCCACGGCTACCCTGGCGAGACCGGTGACCTGCAATCCTTCCTCGAGCTGGCGGGCCTGCCTTATCTGGGCTGCGACGCCGAGGCGAGCAAGATCTGCTTCAACAAGATCAGCACCAAGCTGTGGCTCTCCGCCATCGGCATCCCCAACACCCCTTATCTGTTCCTGACCGAGCAGAACGACGCGGCGCTGAACGAGGCGAAAGCCGCGCTGGCCAAGTGGGGCAAGGTCTTCATCAAGGCGGCCTCCCAGGGCTCTTCCGTCGGCTGCTACTCCGCCAGCAACGAAGCGGATCTGGTGAAGGGCATTGCCGATGCCTTCGGTTACTCCGAGCAGGTCCTGATCGAAAAAGCGGTCAAGCCGCGCGAGCTGGAAGTGGCGGTGTACCAGTACGGTGACGAGCTGGTGGCCACCTACCCGGGCGAGATCTGCGTGCCGCAGGACAAGTTCTACACCTATGAAGAGAAGTACAGCAGCGCCAGTCACACCGAGACCGCACTGCGTGCCGAGGGGCTGACCCAGGCGCAGGCTGACGCCATTCACGAGTACGCGCTCAAGGCGTTCCGTCAGCTCAAACTGACCCACCTGTCGCGCATCGACTTCTTCCTGACCGAAGAGGGCGAGATCCTGCTGAACGAAATCAACACCTTCCCGGGCATGACCTCCATCTCCATGTTCCCGAAACTGCTGGAGCATCACGGTCACCGCTTCGCCGACTACCTTGAGCAGATCCTGCGCAAGGCGGTCTGAGGCCGGCGCCCGAGCAGGGCTAGCTGAATGATGAAGAGGGGCCTGCGGGCCCCTCTGTCGTTGTTGCGGTAGGCGATGTCACATGGGGTCAGGGGTGAACAGCCAGATGTGCGCCCCTTGTGGATCTGCAATCAGGGCCATGCGCCCGACCCCCGGGATATTCATGGCGGGCACCACCACGCTGCCACCGTGCTGGTTGACCCTGAGCACCCTGGTATCGACGTCATCCACCGCGATATAGGTTGCCCAGTGGGGTGGTACGCCGGCCATCTCGGGATTGCCCCGGGTGGCCTGCACGCCGGCGATCGGCCTGCCATTGGCAACCAGCATGGGGTAGTCGCCGCCTTCCATCGCCATGGTCTGGCTCTCCCAGCCGAGCACCTCGGTGTAGAAACGGATCCCGGCCTCGGCATCGGGCAGATAGAGCTCGTGCCAGGTGAAGGTAGTGCCTTCGGCCAGAGCGTGCTCGCGGGCAATATCTTGTTCTGCCATCGTCGTCCTCCTGTGTCCCATGCGTGGGTGCATGGGTTGACGACCAAGTATAGAGAGGCGTGGCCTCCCGGCTTGCCCCGGATGGGGGGCCTTGCTGCGCGGTGGACGGCTCGCTACAATCTGCCCCCTTTTTGTCCTGCCACAGGCATCGCCAGAGCCGCGTTCCATGAAGCCAATTCCCGATCACGCCGTCAATCGCCTGCGCATCTGGCGCAAGAGCGTCTCGACCCGACCCTTTCTCGCCCGTGGCGGCAGCGTGCCGCGCTGCGAAGCCTGTCAGCTGCGCCACGACTGGTGTGCCTGCGAATGGCGCCCCGAGCTCAAGGCCGAGGCCGGCTTCTGCCTGCTGATGTACGACAGCGAGCCGATGAAGCCCTCCAACACCGGCCGTCTCATCGCCGATGTGCTGCCGGATACCACCTGGGCGTTTCTCTGGTCGCGCACCAAGCCACATCCCGAGCTGCTGGCCCTGCTGGCGGATCCCGCCTGGCAGCCCTATGTGGTGTTTCCCGCCTGCGAGAAGGCGCCGGCCCGGCTCACCTCGGTGGTGACCCCGCTCCCTGGCAAGAAGCCGCTGTTCATCCTGCTGGACGGCACCTGGCCCGAGGCGCGCAAGATGTTCAACAAGAGCCCCTATCTGGACGGCTTGCCGGTGCTCTCCATCAAGCCCGATGCGCTCTCCACCTATGGCATGCGGGTAGCCCACTGCGACGAGCACCTGTGCACCGCCGAGGTGGCGGCCTGCGTGCTGGAGGTGGCCGGCGAGCTGGCGGCGGGACAGGCACTGCAGCTCTGGTTCAATCTCTTCAGCAGCCGCTACATGGCAGGCCGGGTCAGCCGGGCCCCCGGCGAGGATGAAGCTCAGCTGCAGCAGGCACTGGCCGACATCAAGGGCAATGAGGCAACCTGCGCGCCCGATGCTGCCTGAACAAGGTGGGTGAGGGGGTCGGCATGCTTGCCAGCCGCTTCACAGGGGGGGCATTGATGAAAATCAGGAATCAATTGCCTGCCACTGTTTCGTTAGCTTCATGAGCCAAGCCCCATTAGGATAGCGACCAGCGTTGTTCATCAGGCTCATGGCGAGCCTGTGCCGTGCGGGCCCTTGCCGGCCCCGTCAATGTTGTGAGGCTATGGATGGAATTGGAACTGTTTACCCTGCTTGCCCTGTTTGGCGTGGCCCTGGTGGCCGGCTTTATCGATGCCATTGCCGGTGGGGGCGGCCTGCTGACGGTGCCCGCCCTGCTCGCCACCGGCATGCCGCCGGCGCTGGTGCTCGGTACCAACAAGCTGCAGAGCAGTTTTGGCTCCTTCTCCGCCACCTGGTTCTATGCCCGCAAGGGGCTGCTGGAGTGGCACATCATCTGGCCGGCGGTGATCTGCACCTTCATCGGCGCGGCGCTCGGCACCCTGGCGGTGCAGACCATCGACGCCGCCATCCTGGAGCGGTTGCTGCCCTTCCTGCTGATGGCCTTCGCCTGTTACTTCTTCTTCTCTCCCCGGGTGAGCGATGCCGAGAGCTCCCGCCGCCTCGCTCCCATGGCGTTCGCCCTGCTGGTGGGCGGTGGGGTGGGCTTCTATGACGGCTTCTTCGGGCCGGGCACAGGATCGTTTTTTGCCATCGGTTTCGTGGCGCTGGCGGGCTTTGGCATGGCGCGGGCTACCGCTCACACCAAGCTGCTCAACTTCACCTCCAACATCGCCTCGCTGCTGTTTTTCGCGCTGGGAGGCAAGGTGGTGTGGAGCGTCGGCTTCTGCATGGCGCTGGGCCAGTTCATTGGCGCCCGTTTCGGCTCGAAAATGGTGCTCAAGCAAGGGGTCAAGCTGATCAAGCCGCTGCTGGTGACCGTCTCCTTGCTGATGTCCGCCAAGCTGGTGTGGAGCCAGTACCCCGAGCTGTTTGCCTGGCTGGGGTAAGCGTTTTTCGCCGACAGCGGCAGTCACGGCTGTCAACACAAGGGGCCCGATCCGCAAGATCGGGCCCCTTGTGTTGTGGCGTTCAGCCGGCCAGCGGCTGGAAGTGGGCTTGCAGGGCCTGCACCAGCTGGGCGATGCGCGCACGCTTGAGGCTGTTTGGCCGATAGACCAGGTGTAGCGGGCGGGCGAGCCCGGCGAGGGGGCGAGCCTGGGTCCCCTGTGCGCCGACCAGCGCCAGCAGGCCGGCCGGCAGCAGCACAGGGCCGATGCCGGCCTTGGCCAGCTCGATCAGCGCCAGGTAGGAGTCGAGCTCCATGGCGGGGATGAGGCCAAGGGCCGCCAGCGGTTCGCGCAGGTAGCGGTTGGAGGGGTTGTCCAGGTCCATGGTGAGGATCTGGCGCAGCCCTTGATCGGTATTTTCCCCCTCGCGCGGATCGCCCTCCACCAGATAGAAGGGCTCTTCCAGCAGCAGTCTGGCCTCCAGTCCGTGCCCCGGCGGCAGGCGCCCGGCGCAGATGCCGAGCAGGGCATCGCCGCTGCGCACCCGCGCCAGAATGACCGGAGTGTGGTGGGTGGAGAGGGCGAGGTGGGGATCCTGTCGCAGGTAGTCGTGCATGAAGCGGGCGAGGTAGCCCGCCAGCAGGGTCTCGGAGCAGGCGACGGGCAGGGGAGTCAGGTCGGTGAGGGTCTGACTGTCGGCCAGCACCCCCTTCATCTCGGCGAGGCTGGGAGCGACCCGGGCCAGCAGCTCTTGTGCCTGGGGGGTGAGCCTTATCTGGCGCCCGTCCGGCTCGACCAGCTTCTTGCCGAGGCGCTGTTCCAGCTGGGCGATGCGCTTGCTCACCGCCGACTGGCTGATATAGAGCCGGCTGGCCACCTTGGCCATGGTGCCTTCGCTGGCCAGCAGGCAGAGAGTCTCCAGCCCTTCCAGTAACATATCGCCTCCCGTCATCTGCGTAGGAAGGCGTTACCTTAGGGGCTGACGGGGTTGGGATCAAGCATCCTTCGCCGCCCTGACGGGGCGCAGGCGCCACTCCCGCAAGGGCGGTGCGAAGATCACCAGGTTGCCAAGCAGGCTGATCATGACCCCCACCACCGACACCGGCTGCCAGACGAACCCCTCGTAGAAGGTGGAGAGCGTCAGCGCCACCAGGGGGAACAGCACGGTGGCGTAGGAAGCCTTGCTGGCGCCGATCCGCCCTACCAGGGTGAGGTAGGCAGTGAAGGCGATGACAGAGCCGAACAGGGCGAGATAGACCATGGCCGCCAGGTAGTGACCATCGGTCGGGATCACCAGCTGCTGGCCGAGCAGGGTGACCCAGCCCAGCAGCAACACTACCCCGTAGACCATGCCCCAGGGCACCAGCTGCAGCACATGGTAGCCCTGGCGCTGGCCGCGGGCCGAGACCAGGTTGCCGAGCGAGAAGCAGAGGGTGCCGCCGCAGGCGAGCAGCAGCCCTTTCCAGCCGTTTGCACCCAGTTGCGCATCCGCCAGCACCGGCCAGAACAGCAAGAGGGTGCCAAGGAGCCCCAACAGCGACCCCTGCAGCCAGCGCAGGCCGGGTCTTTTACCCTCGAACAGCCAGAGGTTGAGGCCGTTGAAGATGCTGGCACTGGCGAAGATCACCGCCGACAGGCCGCTCGGAATGTAGAGGGTGGCGTGGTAGAAACAGAGAAAGTTGGTGGAAAAGAGCAGGCCGCCGAGCAGGGCGGCATAACGCTGGCCCGCCCAGGGCAGGCGCGGGAAACGGTCGCTGGCGGTGAGCAGGGCAAACAGCGCCAGCGCCGCCAGGGCGAAGCGATAGAGCACCGAGACCTCGATGGGAATGGGGCCGAGCTGCCAGGCGATGGCGATCCAGGTGCTGCCCCAGATAAGGACGGTGGCAAGATAGAGCATCAGATTCATGGGGTATCCGGTGAGATGACAACGACATGGGATCAGCATGCAGCGGGCGGCGGTGGCGGGCTTACACCATCTTGCGGTTTTTTGCAGGCAGCCGCAGCCTTTGCCGCCGCGCCGCGTTAAGATGGCGCACAAGGGCCATCAGGCAAGCAACAAGAGGAACGGAGCGGGTGCTGCAGACTAAGCCGGCGGGAGTATTCGATGCACTGGTCAGCACGGGCGCGCGACTGGAGAACGCCTGCTGGCTGGAACCCGGCCTTGGCGTCGCCAGCTGGCGCAACTGTTACGATCAGACTCGCTACCACAAGCCGGGCCACCATACCCTGAGCGTCTACCTGCAGGGGGGCGAGCAGACCGAGCGGCTGGACGGCCCGGGCGGCCACGGCGGCACCGGCAAGGTGTGCATCATGCCGGATCACCACAGATCCGAGTGGCTGGTGCGCGAGGAGTTTCGCTTCTTCCACCTCTACTTCACCCCGGCCCACCTGACCCGCATCGCCGAAGAGGTGTGCGACAAGGAGGGGCGCCACCTGCTGCTGGAAGACAAGACCTTCATCGACGATCCCAAGGCCGCCACCCTGGTGCAGGGCCAGCTGATGCAGCTGGACTGGCAGCACCAGGTGGATCGGATGGCGCTCTCCCACGGCGCCTGGATGCTGATGCTGCACGCCTATCGCCACCACACCCGGGAGGCGCCGCCCCTGCCCGAGGTGCGTGGCGGCCTGGCGCCGGCGGTGATCCGGCGGGTGCAGGAGTACCTGCTGGCCCATCTGGCCGAACCTGTCACCCTGGCCGAGCTGGCGCAGGAGGCGGGCCTGAGCGAATACCACTTCGCCCGCATGTTCGGCCAGAGCCTTGGCTGCCCGCCCCATCGCTACCTGCTGGGGCTGCGGCTCAAGCGGGCCAAGCAGCTGCTGGCCGGCGCCGACTCCCTGGCCAGCATCGCCATCCAGTGCGGCTTCTCGTCCCAGGCTCACCTTGGCAACCGCTTCCGGGAGGCGTTTGGCCTGACCCCAGGCCAGTGGCGCAGCCAGCTGTCATCCTCCTGTCACAGATAGGCGGCAGATTGGTTGGCAACGAGGAGGAGCCTCGTTCCTTCAACCTGCACAGGAGTTGCCCTTGAATCATCGCAAACGTCAGACCCGCACCCGCCACCTCTGGTTCAGCCACTGGAATGCCCCTCAGGGCCGCCTTGGCATGCCGACCCCGCCCGAACCGCTCGTTCCTCACAGTTCCCGCTGAAAATCGCCACGACCCGATAGGATTTTCCCGACAACTTTGCCACTATTGCGCCATCAGGATGGACTGGATATGGCCGCATGTTTCTGGAACGCATTGAAGTCAAAGGTTTTCGCGGAATAAATCGCCTCTCGCTCGGGCTGGACAACACCACAGTGCTCATCGGCGAAAACGCCTGGGGCAAGTCCAGCCTGCTGCGCGCCCTCTGGTGTCTGCTGGGTCAGGATGCCGAGCCCTATCAGTTCAGCAGCGATGACTTTCACCAGCCCGAAGATCCCGAACTCGAGCCGGCCCGCCATCTGCAACTGGTGCTCACCTTCAGCGAGCACAGACCCCAGATGTGCCTGCACTCCCGCCGGCTGGCTAGACTTGGCGCGGCCTGGGTCAAGCACAAGGACAAGTTTCACCGCATTCACTACCGCGCCAGCGCCGAACTGCAGAGCGACGGCACCGTCACCACCACCCACGACTTTCTCGACGGCATCGGCAAGAGCCTGCCCATCAATGATGCCCATGAGCTGGTCTGCCTGCTCATCACCATGAACCCGGTGTTCCGGCTGCGGGATGCCCGCACTGCCCGCAACGGGGTGGAGACCCTGCAGTGGGGGGATCTCTCCGAGCACCGGCTGAGCGAGCTGGCCGACAAGCTGATCGACGAGCCCCAGCGCATCGGCGAGCCCGAGCTCAAGGAGGCGCTGCAGGCGGTGCGCCAGCTGATGGATCACTACTTCAACGCGCTGGCCCCCATCAAGAACAAGCCGCGCAGCCAGCGGGAGATCGTCAATCGCCCCATGACCCTGCGCAACCCCGGCAATCTGCAGGCGCTGCTGCGCAATGCCGACAACCGCGCGTTGCAACTGGCGATGGCGGGCATGGCGGCCACCCTGCTGCAGGCGCGGGGCAACCGGGAGCTGGAGCAGGGGGCGCGCCCCATCATGATCCTGGAAGACCCGGAGAGCCGCCTGCACCCCACCATGCTGGCGCTGGCCTGGGGGCTGCTGGAACAGCTGCCGGGGCAGAAGCTGCTCACCACCAATTCGGGGGACCTGCTCTCCTCGCTGCCCCTCAACCAGATCCGCCGGCTGGTACGCCGCCAGCAGGACATCGTCTGCCATCAGCTGGGGGGCGAGCGCTACAGCAGCGACGATCTGCGCAAGATAGCCTTCCACGTGCGCATCAACCGCCCCATGTCGATGTTTGCCCGCTGCTGGCTGCTGGTGGAGGGGGAGACCGAGATCTGGTTGCTCTCCGAGCTCGCCCAGATCTGCGGCTACAGCCTGCGGGCGGAGGGGGTGCGGATCATCGAGTTTGCCCAGTGCGGCCAGTCTCCGCTCATCAAGGTGGCGCGGGATTTTGGCATCGAGTGGCATCTGCTCACCGACGGCGACGAGGCGGGGATCAAATACGCCACCTCGGCCCGCTCCCTGCTCAAGGGCGAGCGGGAGCGGGATCGCTTGACCCAGTTGCCGGCGGCGGACATAGAGCACTACCTCTATCACAACGGCTTCGAGGCGGTGTTCCGGCGTGAGGCCGGCGTGGGGGGGCGCTCGACCCTCAACGCCGGGCGCATCATCAACAAGGCGATTCACCATCGCAGCAAGCCGGGCATGGCGCTGGCGGTGGTGGAGGAGGCGGAGCGGCTCGGTGGCGAGCACATCCCGCCGGTGCTGCGCCAGATGTTCGCCCGGGTGGTGGCGCTGGCCCGTGGCCAGGGCTGACCGCTGCCGGCCTGGGTCGCAGCGGATGACGAGGGCCTTGAAATCTTGGCAGGCAAGGCGGCCGGCGCCCGTTGCCGGCGTCTGATCGCCAGTGGTCAATGGCGGATGCGCTCCCGGCAGGGATTGGGGATGGCGGCGGCTTTGGGTATACTCGGCCCCTTCATCCGGCGCCCATCGGCGCGTTCTGAATCCTTGCTGCTGGAGGCGTCATGTTCGTCCAACTCCCTTTTTGGCTCTTTCCCCTGACCGGCCTGATGGCGCTGGGGGCCCTCATCGCCCTGGGCCTGGTGCTCTGGCGCGGTGATCTCTGCCCGGGCCAGCGCTCGCGGATCACCACCCAGCTCTTCTCGGTCTGGGTGATCACCGGCCTCTCCCTGATGCTGGCGGTGGAGGCCAAGGCGGCCGACTGGCTGATCTGGAGCGGTGCTGCCGCCCTGATCCTGGGGGTGGTGCTGTCGCTGGCTCAATCCAGGCTGGAGGGCAAGCGCGCCATTCCCGCCACGCTGTTCTGGCTGCCGGCCATGCCGCTGCTGGTCTATGGCATCGGCTTGCTGCAGATCCAGGGCTGGCTCGGCGGCCTGCTGCAGATGGTGCTGTTGGGGGCGGCCTTTGCCCACCTGATGCTGCTGCGGGCCCGTCACCGCCTGCAGGCGTTCAATACCCTGCTGCCGCTGGCCGGGTTGGTGGCCGCCATCCTGAGCCTGCTCTGGCTGGCGGTGCTGGTGGGCTGGCAGGGAAACAGCGCCAGCCTCGATGCGTTGATCCCCGCTGTGCTGACCCAGGCTGCTCTGCTGGTCGCGGCCTTGCTGCTCTGGTTCAGTCCGCTCTATCGCCAGCAGGAGACGGCCCCGGTGGTGGTCTCCACCGCCCTGTGCGGCCTCATCATCGCCCAGCTTGCGGCGACCAGCGTGCTGCACCAGCTGGCCTGACAGACTTGCGTCATGAAAAAGCCCACCCCGGTTGCCCGGGGTGGGCTTTTTGCTGGCCGTGTGCGGCCCCTGGTTGGCGACCCCTAGTAGAAGTCGTCGGCGCCGCAGATAAAGAGGCAACTGCTGCGCGGCTGGGCCAGGTATTCCCGGGTCAGTCCCTCCAGCGGCATGCCGAAGGTGCTGATGTCCTCGGGCGAGGGCAGGGCGGTATCCAGGATCCGGCGCCAGTAGCCACCGACTCCCTTGGGGGGGCTCGGCAGATTGAAGGTGAGCGGCTCCCAGTAGGCGTTGAACAGCACGTAGAGGGCCAGCCGGGTTTCGCTCGACAGGGCCGACATGGCGATGGCGTGGGAGTGGGGGCTGAAGTCCGGCTGGGCGGCGTTGACCCCGTGCCAGCAGATCTCGCTGTGGCGCAGGATCTCGGTCAGCGACAGCGGCATGCTCTCCTGCTCCGGGCGCTGGAACAGGTGCTTGCGATACTGGATCAGCTCCTTCATGAAGCGGAACATCTCCTGGCCCATGGCATCGGGCTGCCACTGCATCCAGCAGGTGTCGTTGTCCTGGCAGTAGCCGTTGTTGTTGCCATGCTGGGTGCGCAGTACCTCGTCCCCCATCAGCAGCATGGGGGAGCCCACCGACAGCAGGGTGGCCACCATCATGTTCTTGGCCTGCCGCAGCCGCAGGGCGTTGATCAGGGGATCCTCGCTCGGCCCCTCCTGGCCGTGGTTCCAGCTGAAGTTGTGATCGCAGCCATCCCGGTTCTGTTCGCCGTTGGCGTCGTTGTGCTTGCCGTTGTAGCTGGCCCAGTCCCACAGGGTGAAGCCGTCGTGGCAGGTGACGAAGTTGATGCTCTTCTCCGGATCGGCGTGATGGTAGTGGTAGATGTCCGGGCTGCCGCACAGCCGCTCCACGAAGGGCATTACCGCATTGTCATCCCCGCGCAGAAAGCGGCGCACGTCGTCCCTGAACTGGCCGTTCCACTCGCGCCAGCGGGCGCCGGCCAGGCTGCCCACCTGATAGAGGCCTCCCGCATCCCAGGCCTCGGCAATGAGCTTGATGTCGGCGATGCGGGGATCGGTATCGATGGTGCGCAGGGTTGGCGCATTGGCCTGGGGCTGGCCCGACTCGTCCCGCGACAGAATGGCCGCCAGGTCGAAACGAAAGCCGTCCACGTGCATCTCCTGTCGCCAGAAGTGGAGGCTGTCCATGATCATGCGCAGCACCACCGGGTGGGCGCCGTTGAAGGTGTTGCCGCAGCCCGAATAGTTGGTGTCCTTATGATTGGCGTCGAGGATGTAGTAGGCCTCGTTGTCGATGCCGCGAAACGAGAAGGTGGGGCCATCGTCGCCTCCCTCTGCGGTGTGGTTGTAGACCACGTCCAGGATCACCTCGATGTTGGCCCGGTGCAGCGCCTTGACCATGTCGCGAAACTCGGTGAGGGGATCCTCGCCGCTGGCGTATTGGGCGTGGGGGGCAAAAAACGACATGGGGCTGTAACCCCAGTAGTTGGAGAGCCCCTTGGGGGAGTCCTGAGGATCGAACTGGAACACCGGCAGCAGCTCGACCGCGGTGACGCCGAGGGATTGCAGATAGGGGATCTTCTCGATGAGACCGAGGTAGGTGCCGCGCAAGGCGGGGTCGACCCCTGAACTCGGCGACTTGGTAAAGCCCCCCAGGTGCAGCTCGTAGATCACCGAGCGGGAGAGGGAGTGGGCGGGCAGCTTGTCCCCCTCCCAGTCGTAGTGGCGGGTATCCACCACCCGGTTCTTGGCACACTCCGCCAGGTTGCTGCCGGGGCGGGCCGCCGCCCAGCGATCGTAGTTGGCACCCAGCTCGATGCTGCGGCCATAGGGGTCCAGCAGCACCTTGTCCGCATCGAAGCGGGTACCGTAGTAGGGGCGCCAGGGGCCCTGGATGCGATAGGCATAACGTTGACCGAGCTCGATGCCCTCTATATGGATGTGCCAGTAGTAGGCGGTACGGTTGAGACGGGGGGAGAGCGGGATCACCTCAGGGGTGGTATCGTCGGCACTGGCGAACAGCAGCAGTTCGACCCGGCTGGCGAGGCGAGCCCAGATGGCGAAGTTGACGCCGTCGTGCTCGGGTGTGGCCCCCAATTGACGGCAATGACCGGCGGAGATGCGCATGATAAACCTACCCAAAACGAGGAGTTACAAACCATCTGAGTGTAGTGCGCCAAGCTGGCCCCAAACCTGCTTGTCTGAAAAATCGGCGCTCTGTTGCAAATTCCTGCGATTTGTGCCGGTTTAATCTTCGAATGAAGTTTTTTTAGGATATTTACTTGCAATCTGAGCGCCGGCGCCTATTATTGGCGACCTCAGACGCGGGGTGGAGCAGCCCGGTAGCTCGTCGGGCTCATAACCCGAAGGTCGTCAGTTCAAATCCGGCCCCCGCAACCAACTATTTGTGCCCATGGCAAACGCATAGCGCTGCGGTGGAGACGAAGACAGCA